>NZ_JASATD010000006.1:0-204243 GCF_038440115.1 Ralstonia sp. OTU4908
GGCCAACTCTCAACACGAAAATTCGTACCGCCGAAGGCCCGCCCTACTTGTAGTAATAACACTTAACGGAAAGAAAGGACGGAAAGCCAAGCGTACCAAGGGTTCGTGGGCTGGCCGGCCAAAGAAAAAGCCCCGCAAGCGCGCCAACGCTTCGGGGCCTACACGGTAGCTCTAACGGTTGGACACCCTACCATGCGTGAAACTACGATAGCAGAAAACTATGTAGACGGCCAAGCGTCCATTTGGGGGAGCGACGCGCACCGGGCGAGCGTAGAGGTTCGCAGGATCGAGCGCGAAGAGTCCGATGCGGAGTTCTGGCCGGAAGGCCCGGCGCGTCACGACATGATCGCTAAGGTGCGGGCATTTGAAGACGGTAGCGTGGAGTTCAGTGGCTACCGCCGTACGGTTGTGCAGCGCCTTGGCGATCTGCGTAATCTGCCCCGCCGTGCGCGCGGCGCGAAGCCTGAAACAGAGGAAGACAAGGATGCTCGTGCCGCAAGCGTGAAGTCAGCGGCGAAGCGTGCGAAGCAGAACGTGCGTCTGCGCTGCAAGACGGCCCGCGTTACGCACATGATCACGTTGACCACTCGTGAGTGCATTACCGATCTGGAGCGTTTCCTGAAGCTCTGGGACGCGTTTCGGCGGGTCATGGCTCGGCACCGTGAGTTTCACTACATCGCGGTTCCTGAGCCTCAGAAACGTGGCGCATGGCACATGCATGTTGCCGTGTCAGGTCGCGCTGCTCTCAACCTCGCGCGGCGTGCGTGGCTGAAGGTGGTCGGCGGGCGTGGCAAGGGCTATTGCCACATCCGAAATCCGCAGGGCGCGCACTTCGGGAAGCAGTGGAAGCTCGATGCGCTTGCTAGCTACATCGCCAAGTACATCGGCAAAGAGATTGCGGATACGCGTTTCAATAAAAAGAAGTACTACACAAGCCGTGGCATCAACGTGCCTGAGGCCGTCGTTTATGCGATTGAGAGCAGTCGTGGCGACTGTGCCGATGCCATTAAAGATGTGTTGGCCACGCTGTGCGCTGAGTTTGATATCGCGGACATTCGATGCTTCGTCGCGCTTGACGGATCTTCGTATTTCGCTAGTGCGTCAAAACCCGTTCCACTGTAGGCCAGAGTATTTTCTTTTCTAGAGCGTAGGCCAGTAGGATTGCTGCGCCCCATGCTAGTAGGTGGAGCGTCCAATGCATCGGTTGTGATGTTGGCTTGGGGCGAACTGGTTTGGTGTGTTCTTCGCGTGCTTCGCGTCGTCGGATTGCGTCTCTGTACCAGTCTCGGTCGTGAATCCCCATGGTTTCCTCTCCGATGTTTATGCTGCGTCTAACAGGCTTGGCTGTTGGCGTTCTTTGTGGCGCTTAATTGCACGTTTAATGCTGCTGAGGTGTACGCCGAATTGTCTGGCTATCGCTGTCCTCGTCATGTTGCCGGACTGCCAGAGGCGTAGTGCTTCCGCCTCTTGTTGTGCCGTAAGCGCATAGTGCCTACCGAGCTTTACACCGCGTTTGACAGCTGCAGCCATGCCTGCGCGGGTTCTCTCGCGGATGAGTTCGCGTTCAAATTCGGCGAACGCCCCGACCATGTGAAACAGCATGCGGCCGGCTGGCGTGGTGGTGTCGAGCGATTCAGTCAGCGACCGAAACTGCGCGCCTTTCTCTTCTATTCGTTCGATGATGCGCAGCAGGTCTTTAAGCGATCGCGCGATGCGGTCCAGCTTGTAGACAACGACGGTGTCGCCCGGCTTAAGGACGCGCAGCATTTTCTCAAGCTCCGGTCTGCCGATGGTGGTGCCACCGCTCCGTTTCTCAGAAAAAATAAAACCGACGCCTGCTTTCGCGAGTGCGTCGGTTTGTGCGTGAGTCTCTTGTTCCTGCGTTGAGACTCGTGCGTAGCCGTACAACATAGACCCCCTCGAAACTGTTGTTTCTCGGTAGTCTAACTTGGCTAGGCGGGTATGGCGGAGAGGGTGGGATTCGAACCCACGGTACCGTCGCCGGTACGCCTGATTTCGAGTCAGGTACATTCGACCACTCTGCCACCTCTCCGGTAACTGGGTCGCTGAATCGCTAAACCGCGACTATAACAGAATTTTACGGCCCGAATCAAGAGGGCCCACACAACCCATCAAGCAGCCGGTTTCAGCACTTCCTGGCCGCCCAGATACGGGCGCAGCACCGTCGGCACCGTGACCGAGCCATCCGCATTCTGGTAGTTCTCCAGCACGGCAACCAGCGTACGGCCCACCGCGAGGCCCGAGCCGTTGAGCGTGTGAACCAGTTCCGGCTTGCCCTGCGCGTTGCGGAAACGCGCTTGCATGCGGCGCGCCTGGAAGTCGCCCATGTTCGAGCACGAGCTGATTTCGCGGTAGGTGTTCTGCGCCGGAATCCACACCTCGATGTCGTACGTCTTGGTGCTGCCGAAGCCCATGTCGCCGGTGCACAGCACGACGGTGCGGAACGGCAATTCCAGCTTGCGCAGGATGTTCTCCGCGGCGTTCGTCATGGCTTCCAGCGCGTCGAACGACGTTTGGGGCTGCACGATCTGCACCATCTCCACCTTGTCGAACTGGTGCTGGCGGATCATGCCGCGCGTGTCCTTGCCGTACGAGCCGGCTTCGGAACGGAAACACGGCGAATGCGCCGCGAACATCATCGGCAGCGCATCGGCGGCGACGATCTCATCGCGCACGAGGTTCGTGAGCGGCACTTCGGCGGTCGGGATCAGGTAGAAGTTCTCGACACGTTCGCCGTCTTCGCCTTCGGCGCTGTGCCCCATCTTGCGCGGCACGCGGAAAAGATCCTCCTCGAACTTCGGCAATTGACCGGTGCCACGCATCGATGCAGCGTTGACGATGTACGGCACGTACGCCTCGGTGTAGCCGTGCTCCAACGTGTGCGTGTCGAGCATGAACTGCGCAAGCGCGCGATGCAGGCGCGCCACCTGCCCTTTCAGGACGGTGAATCGCGCGCCCGACAGCTTGGCGCCCGCATCAAAATCCAGCCCCAGCGCGGCGCCCAGATCGACGTGGTCCTTGACCGGGAAATCGAACGTGCGCGGCGTGCCCTCGCGGCGCACTTCCACGTTCTGCGTCTCGTCGCGTCCGGCCGGCACGCTTTCGTGCGGCAGGTTCGGGATCGACAGCATCAGGTCCTGCAACTTCGCCTGCACCACGTCGAGTTGCGCGGCAGACGCCTTCAGCTCGTCGCCGATGCCCGACACCTCGGCCATCACGCCCGATGCGTCCTCGCCCTTGCCCTTGAGCATGCCAATCTGCTTGGACAGGCTGTTGCGGCGGGCCTGCAGCTCTTCGGTGCGGGTCTGGATGGCCTTGCGTTCCGCTTCGAGTGCGGCAAAGCCGGCGACGTCGAGCACGTAGCCGCGATCTTTGAGGCGCGCGGCGACGGCGTCGATGTCTTTGCGCAGCAGTTGGATATCAAGCATGGTGGGAAAAGAAAAACCGGAGATGGCGAGCGATCTGAACGATCGAAAAGACGGATTTTATCGTACCGGCCCGTGGGGCTTATTTGTTGCGGGAGGATTTGTCGTGCTGGGCATGCCACTGCGCATCCAGCTCGCGCAGGTGCCGCAGTTTCTCGCCGATCTTGCCTTCCAGGCCGCGCGGCGTCGGCACGTACCAGTTCTGCGGCGGCAAATCGTCGGGAAAGTAGGTTTCGCCAGCGGCGTAGGCCTCGGGCTCGTCATGGGCGTAGCGGTAGGCATGGCCGTAGCCGAGTTCTTTCATCAGCTTGGTCGGCGCATTGCGCAGGTGCACGGGCACGTTGCGCGACTTGTCCTGGCTGACGAAAGCCCGCGCCGCGTTGTAGGCGTTGTAGCCGGCGTTCGACTTGGGCGCGATGGCCAGGTAGATCACCGCCTGGGCCAGCGCCAGTTCCCCTTCCGGCGAGCCCAGGCGTTCGTACGTTTCTGCTGCGTCGAGCGTGATGCGCCCGGCGCGCGGGTCGGCCAGGCCGATGTCTTCCCAGGCCATGCGCACAATACGGCGCGCGAGGTAGCGCGGGTCGGCGCCGCCATCGAGCATGCGGCAGAACCAGTACAGCGCACCGTCCGGATCGGAGCCGCGTACGGACTTGTGCAGCGCGCTGATCTGGTCGTAGAAGGCGTCGCCGCCCTTGTCGAAGCGTCGCAGGTTTTCTGACAGCGCAGAGGCCAGCAGCGCCTCGTCGATCACCGGAACGGTATCGCCCTCGGCCTGCGAACGCGCAGCGCGGGTGACGATCTCAATGTTGTTGAGCAGCTTGCGGCCATCGCCGTCGGCCGACGCGACGATGGCACCGAGTGCGGCGGGCGTCCACTCCAGCCCGCCCAGCTCTTGGCGAGCACGTTCGGCAAGCTGCTTCAGCTCGTCGTCCGACAGGCTCTTGAGCACGTACACCGCAGCACGCGAGAGCAATGCGCCGTTCACTTCGAACGAGGGATTTTCCGTCGTCGCGCCGATGAAGGTGAACAGCCCGCTTTCCACGTGCGGCAGGAAAGCGTCCTGCTGACTCTTGTTGAAGCGATGGACCTCGTCGACGAAGACGAGCGTGCGTCGGCCATTGGCGCGAAACTGCTCCGCACGCTCCACGGCCTCGCGGATGTCCTTGACGCCAGACAGCACGGCGGAAAGTGCGATGAATTCTGCGTCAAACGCATTGGCCATCAGCCGCGCGAGCGTGGTCTTCCCAACGCCGGGCGGCCCCCAGAGGATCATCGAATGCGGCTCGCCGGAGGCGAAAGCCACGCGCAGCGGCTTGCCGGGCCCCAGCAGATGCTGCTGGCCGATCACATCGTCGGCGGAATGGGGGCGGAGGCGCTCGGCCAGCGGCATGTGGGCGGGTGCGTCCGGGAAGAGAGATGCGGAAGCGTTCATGCAGGGATTGTCGCAGAATCCGCCCGCCGGCCGGTTCTCCCGGGAACGTCAGGCGGCGCGTGCGTCCAACGCCGACGCCTCTGCGGCCGGCCTGCTCCGGCCGATCGAAAGCACACAGATCAGCGACAGCGCCGCAAAACCGGCATAGAAGATCGCCATTGGCCACCACAGCGGGAAAAAGCGATCAGCCAGCACCGTGGCAAGCAGCGGAGTCAGGCCACCCGCAAAGGCGCCGCACACCTGATACGACAACGAGATCGCCGTGTAGCGGATGCGTGCCGCGAACATGCCGCTGACAAAGCCCGCGATGATCGCGTAATAGCCGGACTCGGCCAGCGTTGCGATGGCCACGCCTGCAAACACGGTATGCGCCTCGCCCATGCGGACCAGCGGCAGCATGATGAACGGCACGACCATCGCGAAGGCCGCGAGGATGACCAGCATGCGGCGCGTTCCGAAACGGTCGGCCAGCGTGGCCGCACCAAGCTGCACGAAGAACTGCAGCACGGCCACCCAGAACATGCAGTCGAGAATCATCGCGCGATCAAGCTGCAGGTACTGCGTGGCATACGAAATCATAAAGATGTTGCTGAAGTACACGCCCGCGATGCCGTACACGTTGGCGCCGATGGCCAGCGCGATCAGCGGCCATGCCTTGAGCGCCTCCGCCAGCGGCTGCTTCGCCACGTCGCCGGACGCCTGCATCGCCTCGAACGCCGGCGATTCGTTGACCGACATGCGGATGACAAAGCCCACGGCCAGCAGCACGGCACTCGCCAGGAAGGGCAAGCGCCAGCCCCACGCCAGGAAGGCCTCCGGCTCGAGCCGGCTGACGGCGGAAAACGCCAGCATCGACAGGATCAGGCCACCGGCGCTGCCCAGCTGCGCGACCGGCGCAATCCAGCCGGCCTGCGCATAGGTGGGCAGACAGCCGATCAGCACCGTGGCAATGGCCATGAGGCTGAGCGTTCCCATCAGCGCCCGTTTGCGGCCGAGCTTGTCGCCGATGCGACCGAACAGCACGCCGCCGATAGGCCTGGCAAGAAACCCGATGGCAAATGAGCCGAACGAAGCCAGCAGGCCCAGCAAGCGGTTCTCTCCCGGGAAGAACAGCGGCCCGAAGACAAGTGCCGCCGCCGTGGCGTAGCTGTAGAAGTCGTACCACTCGATCGTGGTGCCGATGAACGATGCCATCGCCGCACGGCGCGGCTGGGCCGTCGATTGCGCTGTTTGCATGGGTCTCCTCTCCGTTCTTATAGGTGTCGCGTCAGGCTCGGTATTCGACGCCGGGCAGCACACATAGCATCTCGAACGCCAAGTTGGCGCCCAGCAGAGCCGTCGTCCCGAACGGGTCATACGGCGGAGACACCTCGACCAGGTCCGCCCCGATGATGTCGAGGCCGCGTGCGCCGCGTACGATCTCCAGCGCCTGCGGCACGGTCAGGCCGCCAATTTCCGGCGTACCGGTGCCGGGCGCATAAGCGGGGTCGATACCGTCGATGTCAAAGCTGATGTAGACGGGGCCACCCTGTACGCGAGCGCGCACCTCTTCCATGAGCGGCGTGAGCGAGCGGTGCCAGCATTCCTCGGCGGTCACCACGCGAAAGCCCTGGTCACGGCACCAGTCGAAATCCTCGGCCGCGTAGCCGGTGCCGCGCAGGCCGATCTGCACGACGCGGCTGCAATCGAGCAGCCCTTCTTCCACAGCGCGGCGAAATGGCGTGCCGTGCGCGATCTTCTCGCCGAACATCGTGTCGTTGACGTCGGCATGCGCATCCACGTGGATCAGGCCGATGCGGCCGTACTTGGCATGCATCGCACGCAAGATGGGCAGCGTGACGGTGTGATCACCGCCCAGGCCGATCGGCCGGCAGCCGTCGGCAATGATCTCCCGGTAAGCCGCCTCAATGCGCGCGATCGAGTCATGCAGGTTGTATGGGTTGGTCGGCACGTCGCCGATGTCGGCCACGCGCAGTGAGTCGAACGGCGCAGCGCGCGTGGCCATGTTGTACGGCCGCAGGAGGACGGATTCCGCGCGAATCTGCCGGGGCCCGAGCCGTGCGCCGTTGCGGTTGGACGTGCCAAGGTCGAACGGCACGCCGACAAAGCACGCGTCCAACCCGGCGGCAGACGTGGCGGCAGGCAGCCGCATCATGGTCGTAATGCCGCCAAAGCGCGGCATGGCGTTGCCCGAAGCGGGCTGGAAGAGGTCGGCGCGGTCGTTCATGGCAGTTGCATGGTCACATCGTCCTGAAACGATGTAAGTAGTGTCAATACACTGCATTCTTGCCGATGGATTTCGCACGTAGAATGCGAAATCTCCGAATCAAACATCGATATATATCGATGTATCGACCACTGTGCTTGGACAAGCTTCCGATCTTGATCTGCGACTGATCCGCGTATTCCTCGCCGTGGTCGATGCGGGCGGCATCACCCCTGCCCAGGCAACGCTGAACGTGGGGCAATCCACCATCAGCACGCACCTGTCCACACTGGAGACGCGACTCGGCTATCGGCTATGCGAGCGCGGTCGCAGCGGCTTCCGGCTCACCGCGCGCGGCGAACGCTTCGTCGATTCCGCACGCAAGCTGCTGGGCGCACTTGACGTCTTCAGCGCGGAGGCCCGCAAGGTGGGTCGCACGCTGGTAGGCACGTTGAATCTCGGCTTGATCGGCCATGCGCCCGTCAACGCGAATGCGCGTATCAGCCAGGCCATCGAGCGCTTTCGGGAGCGCGATGAATCCGTGCATTTCACGGTTTCGGTACGACCGCCCGGGGAGCTGGAAGGACTGCTGCTCGACAACAAGATCCACATGGCGATCGGCTATTTCTGGCACCGCGTGCCGGCGCTGGACTACACCACGATCTTCCACGAGACACAGCTTGCGTATGCGGGGCGCGGCCATCCGCTGTTCAGCAAGGCTGGGGACGTGACGCCCGCGCAGGCATTGGCGCACGCGTGGGCGTGGCGCAGCTATCCCCTGCCCGAAGCGGCGGGGTCGCCGGCCGAGCGGCCGGTGACTGCGGTGGCCGACAACATGGAAGCGGTGGCCATGCTGGTGCTTTCAGGCCGGCACCTGGGTTACCTGCCGGAGCACTTTGCGGCGCCGTATGTGGCACAGGGCCTGTTGACGCCGTTGGCACCCGCTGCCATGCGCTACGAGGTGCCGTTCGACATGGTGGTGCGCCGCGACGCCCGGCGCAATGATCTGCTGGCCGCCTTCATTGCCGACATGAAAGCGGCCCACGCCTGAAAAGGCGGGGCAATCCGTCAGTTCGATGCCCGTTGCACCAATTCCATGAACGCCTTGGCCGGCAGCGGCCCATGACACGACTGGGTGCCGTTGGGCGCGCGCAGCAGCAGCCAGACGCTCTCGCTGGCCGGTGGCTGAATCACGAACGGTTGGTGCGCCGCAGCCTCAGGCAGACGCGGATCGACCGGCGCCTGGATCGGCACGACCTGCCCGGCGTGGCCTTTCACCAAGGCGCTGCACTCGGCGCCTGGCAGCTCGGTCGCGTGCAGGAAATCCTTGTTGACCAAGGCCTCGGCAAGCACCGTGTCAGGCGCGGCAAGGAAGGAGTCGACGTCAAAACGGGACGCACCCGTGGAGGCGCATCCCGCAAACACGGCTGCCGCTGACGCTGCAGCGGCTACGGCGGCGGCTCGGTGCAGCGACGTGGTGAACGGCAAAGGCATGGTCGGTCTCCTGGTCTAGGACAGCAACGGCGCCGGCCTGCACGCGTCATTGCTTGATGACGTCAGCCCCCTTGGGCGGCGTAAAGCGGAACACGTTGGCCGGCAGTTGCGGATTCTTCTGGATGTTCGAGAACGTCAGCAAGGTCGTGTTTCCGAAGGCATCGCGCAGCTCCATCCCCTGCAGCTCGCCGCTGCGGAAACCGATGGCGATGCGTTCGAACTGGGTGTCCTTGGCCTTGGGGGTAAGTTCAGCCCAGTCGATGCCGTCTTTGGTACCGCCTTCCTTGAGCGTGAAGTTCTTGGCCAGATCGTTGCTGCCGAACAGGATGGCGGCCGGGCTGGAGCCCAGCGAGGCATCAAGCTTGCGCTCCGTGATCTGGTTCAGGTCCTTGTCGAAGATGTAGAGCGTCTGGCCGTCGGCCGAGAGTTGCTGCTCGTACGGCTTCACATAGCGCCAGACGAAGCGGCCCGGGCGCGAGAAAACGAAATCGCCGCTGGACGTGCCGGCCACGCGCAGCGGGCTACCGTTGGTGCCGCCCTTCACCTGCCGCTGCACGAACTCACCGCGCGCGGTGCTGACGTTGCTCACGAAGGCGTTGAGCTGTTCGACTGCCCCAGCATAGGCGCCGGCAGACCATGCCGCCAGCGAGACCAGCCCGGCGGCCATCAGGTGACGTGCTTTCAACACAAACATAGGAATTCCGGTTTTAGTTGATCTTGTTGTTAGTGGCCGGCCGCGCCGGAACATTCCGCCCGCGCGGTAACGCGATGTAACTGCAAATGCGGGCAGCGTCATTCCTCTTCGACGACGTTGCCGTTGCGGTTGGGCGCCAGGATTTCGCGGTTGCCGTTGCCGGACATGGCAGACACAAGGCCCGCCTTTTCCATGTCCTCGAGCAGGCGTGCGGCGCGGTTGTAGCCGATGCGCAGGTGGCGCTGCACCAGCGAGATCGACGCGCGGCGATTCTTGAGCACCACGTCGACGGCCTGGTCGTACAGCGGGTCGGCCTCGCCGCCGCCGGCACCGACAAGGCCCGCGCCGCCGCCAAAGCCATCGCCGCCGCTCTCGCCATCGGCCACGCCGCCTTCGAGAATGCCTTCGATGTAGTTTGGCTCGCCCTGCGCCTTGAGGTTATCGACGATGCGGTGGACTTCCTCGTCCGACACGAACGCGCCGTGCACGCGCACCGGCAAGCCGGTGCCGGGCGCGAGATACAGCATGTCGCCCATGCCGAGCAGTGCCTCGGCCCCCTGCTGGTCGAGAATGGTGCGCGAGTCGATCTTGCTGCTGACCTGGAACGCGATCCGCGTCGGCACGTTGGCCTTGATCAGGCCCGTAATCACGTCCACCGACGGACGCTGCGTCGCCAGCACCAGGTGGATGCCGGCGGCACGCGCCTTCTGCGCAATCCGTGCGATTAGTTCTTCGACCTTCTTGCCGACCACCATCATCAGGTCGGCCAGCTCATCGATCACGATGACAATCATGGGCAGCTTGTCGAGCGGCTCCGGCGCGTCGGGCGTCAGGCTGAACGGGTTGGCAATCTTTTCTTCGCGCGCGGCGGCTTCTTCGATCTTCTTGTTGAAGCCGGCCAGGTTTCGCACGCCCATCTTGCTCATGAGCTTGTAGCGCCGCTCCATCTCGCCCACGGCCCAATTGAGCGCGTGGCCGGCCTGGCGCATGTCGGTCACGACCGGGCACAGCAGGTGCGGAATGCCTTCGTAGATGCTCAACTCCAGCATCTTCGGGTCGATCAGGATCAGGCGCACCGCGTCCGCCTTCGCCTTGTACAGCAGCGACAGGATCATCGCGTTGATGCCGACCGACTTACCGGAACCCGTGGTGCCGGCCACCATGCAGTGCGGCATCTTCGCCAGATCGGCTACGACCGGCTTGCCGGCAATGTCCTTGCCCAGCGCCAGCGTAAGCTGCGATGCGCTCTCGTTATAGACCTGCGAACCAAGGATCTCCGACAGGCGCACCGCCTGGCGCTTCGGGTTCGGCAGCTCCAGGCCCATGTAGTTCTTGCCCGGAATCGTCTCGACTACGCGGATCGACACCAGTGACAGCGAACGCGCCAGGTCCTTCGCCAAGTTGACGATCTGGCTGCCCTTGACGCCCGTGGCAGGTTCGATTTCGTAGCGCGTGATGACCGGGCCCGGATAGGCCGCCACCACCTGCACTTCCACGCCGAAATCCTTGAGCTTCTTCTCGATCAGGCGCGAGGTGAATTCCAGCGTTTCGGCGCTGACGGTCTCCACAACCGGCGGGATCGGATCGAGCAGCGCCAGCGGCGGCAGGTCGGAATCGTGGATGTCGACAAACAGCGGCTGCTGCTTCTCGCGCTCCACGCGCTCGCTCTTGACCACGGCGGTCGGGCGCACGATCTGCACCGGCGGCGATTCTTCAATGCGCACGCGGCGCGTTTCGACCACTTCTTCGCGCTCGACCTTGGCCGCCTCGCCGATGGCCCGGTCCTGTTTGCTCTCCCGGCGCGTCTTGAAGCCGACGAACAGCATCTCGACGCCCGCACCGATCTGCTCGGCGAGGTTCAGCCACGAAAAATGGAAGAACAGCGACAGCCCGACCAGGAATGCAAACAGCAGCGCCAGCGTGCCGCCCGTGAAGCCCAGCGAATGCTGCATCGCACCGCCGATTACATCGCCCAGCACGCCTCCCGGTGCACGCGGCAGCTTCATGTGCAGCGAGTACATGCGAATGGCTTCCAAGCCCATGCTGGAAGCCAGGATGAGCGCAAAGCCGATCCACGTGACACTGGCATCAACACGCGCCGTGGAGGTGCGCGGAAGGCGTTCGTCCGACATCAGCTCGCGCCAGCCGCGCCACACCTTGCGCACAAGCAGCACCGCCCACCAGTAGGCGGACGCGCCAAAGACAAACAGCAGCAGATCGGCCAGCCACGCGCCCACGCGGCCGCCCAGGTTGCGAATTTCGTCGACCTGGCTGGCGTGGGTGAAACCAGGGTCGGCCCGGTTGTATGACAGAAGGATGATCAGGAAGGCGATGGTCACCGCCAGCAACAGGAACCAGCGGACCTCCCCCAGCAGCCGCCCAATGCGGGACGGCAGTGCAGACGGATCGGTGCGGGTTGTCGGAGTGGTGGAAGCTCGAGCCATGCGGGAGACGGGTGCGCCGCTTGGACGAGGCCGCGCGGCTTGGGACAGCACAAATACGATGCCAACGATTGTAACGCGGCCCTATCACCGCCATTGGAATTTACAACCGGGCGGACGAGGGGGTGCCACTTTATAATGGCGCCCATCACCCTCACCTAGCCTGCACGGCGGCGCTCCACCCCTCGTGCCGCGCACACTCCGAACGCATCATGGCAAAACACGCAAAAGTGCTGATCCTTGGCTCCGGCCCCGCCGGCTACACGGCCGCGATTTACGCTGCCCGGGCCAACCTGAACCCGGTGCTGGTCACCGGCCTGGCGCAGGGCGGCCAGCTCATGACCACCACCGACGTGGAAAACTGGCCCGCTGACAAGGAACACCTGCAAGGCCCCGAGTTGATGCAGCGCTTCCTGGAGCACGCCGAGCGTTTCAAGACCGAAGTGCTGTTCGACCACATCCACACCGCGCATCTGAAGGAAAAGCCGATCCGTCTGGTGGGCGATTCGGGCGAATACACCTGCGACGCGCTGATCGTCTCCACCGGCGCCTCGGCCCAATATCTGGGGCTGCCGTCGGAAGAAGCCTTTGCGGGCCGCGGCGTGTCGGCCTGCGCCACGTGCGACGGCTTCTTCTACAAGGGCCAGGAAGTGGCCGTGGTGGGCGGCGGCAACACCGCCGTGGAAGAAGCGCTGTACCTGGCCAACATTGCCAGCAAGGTCACGCTCATCCACCGCCGCGACAAGTTCCGCGCCGAACCGATCCTGATCGACCGACTGCATGAGCAGGAGAAGAAAGGCAAGATCGAGATCAAGACGAACATGGTGCTCGACGAGATCCTGGGCGATGACTCCGGGGTGACGGGCGCCCGGCTGAAAGGCACGCACGAAAACGAAGGCAAGACCGAAGAGATCAAGGTGGCGGGCGTGTTCATCGCCATCGGCCACAAACCGAACACCGACATCTTCCGCGGCCAGCTCGATATGAACGACACGGGCTACATCCGTACGAAAAGCGGCCTGGACGGCATGGCCACCGCCACCAACATCCCGGGTGTTTTTGCCGCCGGCGATGTGCAGGACCACATCTACCGCCAGGCCATCACCAGCGCCGGCACGGGCTGCATGGCCGCGCTGGACGCCCAGCGCTACCTGGAAAGCCTGGAATAAGCTTCACCGCCCCGGCTTCATGGGCGCAAACAACGCGGCCGATGGGTGACCATCGGCCGTTTTGCCGTGTGCGACGCCTTCGTATAATCGACGGACGCTCCACCTCGATGTGCTCGCCCCCCTTCATCATGAAACGCGCCTCCTCCCCCGCCAACAAGCTCAGCCTGACCGACCTGGCCAGTCTGCGTGACCAGCTCAAGCACGAGACGGAGGCACGCGAAGCCGAGCGGCAGCGCGCTGAAGCCGCTGCACGCAAGGCCGCCGAAGAGGCCAACGTGTTCCGAGCCAGCATCGGCGAGGTCAGCGCGCTGCGCCAGAACAAGCGCGTCGAACATCCGCGCAATCCGCCCGCGCCCGACCCCGTGCACTCGCGCGCCGAAGAGCAGACCGTGCTGCGCGATTCCCTGTCGGATGAATTCGACGTGGACAACTTGCTCGAAACCGACGACACGCTGTCCTACCGGCGCCCCGGCATTGGCGACGACGTGCTCAAAAAGTTGCGCCGCGGCGAGTGGGCCACGCAAGACCAGATCGACCTGCACGGCATGCGCCGCGAAGAAGCCCGCGAGGCGCTGGCCGCCTTCCTGCGCCGGGCGGTACAGCGCGGCATCCGCTGCGTGCGCGTGATCCACGGCAAAGGCCTCGGCTCGCCCGACAAAACGCCGGTGCTCAAGGGCAAGGTGCGCTCGTGGCTGGTGCAGAAGGAAGAAGTGATCGCTTTTGTCGAGCCACGCAACACGGCCGGTGGCGCGGGCGCGGTGCTGGTACTGCTGCGCCAGCCGTACGGCTCCTGAGGCGCAATCCGCCCGCTCAACGGCTCACAACAGAACAACACGCATATGCACGTGACGCGCCTGCAGCTGGTGATGCACTGGGTGGAGATCCTCGCGGTCTTTTCGTTTGCCGTCTCGGGACTGGCCGAGGCCAAACGGCGCCGGCTCGATGCCGTGGGCGCGTTCATCGTCGCGTTCCTGACCGCGTTTGGCGGCGGCACGCTGCGCGATCTACTGCTGGATCGGCGGCCCTTCTACTGGATCGAGCACGAGCAATACCTGCTCGCGCTGTTCGTGATGAGCCTGTTCGCCAACTGGGTGATCCGGCTGGTGAGTCAGCTGGTGTCCGATCGCGTGCTGATCGTGGCCGACGCCATCGGCTTGGGGCTCTTTGGCGTGCTCGGCACGCAACTGGCGCTTGATGCGGGCGTGCCGATCTTCGTGTCGGTAATGATGGGCGTGATCACGGCGGCCTTTGGCGGCCTGCTGCGCGATGTGGTCTGCAATGAAGTGCCCATGCTGCTGCGGGACAATCACCCGTACGCAACGTGCGCGTTTCTCGGGTGCTTCCTTTACGTCGGGCTGACGCACACGGACCTGCTGCCGAGCGTGTCCGTGGTGATCGCCACGCTGGCGATCGTGATCGGGCGGCTGGTGACGCTGCGCTGGAACATCACCCTGCCGCGTTGACCCACGCTGACCGGCGCGAGCGCGCCGGCCAAACACTGCGGCTTCAGACCGCTGCTTCGTCCTTCTCGCCGGTGCGGATGCGGATCACCTGCTCCACCGGCATCACGAATATCTTGCCGTCGCCGATCTTGCCGGTCTTGGCCGCCTTGACAATCGTGTCGATCACGTTTTCGACCTGGCTTTCGGCCACCACCACCTCGATCTTGATCTTCGGCAGGAAGTCGACCACGTATTCCGCACCGCGATACAGCTCGGTGTGGCCCTTCTGGCGGCCGAAACCCTTGACCTCGGTGACGGTCAGGCCGGTCACCCCCACGTCGGCGAGCGACTCGCGCACTTCGTCCAGTTTGAAGGGCTTGATGATGGCGGTGATCTGTTTCATGGGTGTCTCGCTGGCTAGTTGGTGAGGTATTCGAGCGTCCAATAATACTGGAGCCGGTTAATGCGCACATCCTGGGCGATGCCGGCCACCGTCTGCAGCAGCATCGGATCGTCGGGAAAGTTCTTCAGCACATCGTGCTCGCTGCCATCGCGCAAGGGGCGGCGCTGCCACGTGTTGCCATGTTCGTCGCTGTAGGCAATGGGCGTGCTGGAGCCGAACACATACTGGTTATCGAACCACAGCACACGCACGCCGGGCCCCAGCGCGCGATGCAGCCCTTCGACGTGCTGACGCAAATGCTGCAGCGGCACATGCGACCACCAGCAGCCCGCCGTCATCACGTCAAACGTGCCGGGCACGAACGGCAGCGCATCGTTGTCGGCGCGCACAAACGACGCCCCGGCGATGCCTTTGCCACGCGCAATGCGCAGCACGGTGTCGTTGTAGTCCGCGCCGACGATGCTGCGCGCGTCGGTCATCGGCTCGGTCCAGAAACCGGTGCCGCACGCCAGATCCAGCACCCGCGCGCCGCGCGTCAGATCATGCACGCGCGTCTTCAACCACGCCAAATCGCCCTGCCGCTCGGGCTTCGTATAGATGCGCTCGTATTCAGGGGCGCGCTTGGCGTAGTAGTCGAGCATGGCGGCGGCTTACTCCTTGAAGCGCGACGTAATCGGATACCGCCAGTCGCGCCCGAACGCCCGCTGCGTCACGCGGATGCCCACCGGCGCCTGACGCCGCTTGTACTCGTTGATCTTGATGAGGCGCACGATCTTCTGCACGTCGGCCTCGGCAAACCCGGCCGCGATGATGTCGGCCACCGGCTGGTTCTGCTCCATGTAGCGCTGCACGATGGCGTCGAGCGCATCGTATTCGGGCAGGCTGTCCTGGTCGGTCTGGTTCTCACGCAGCTCGGCCGACGGCGCGCGGGTCAGGATGCGCTCGGGAATGACCTCCGACAACGAATTGCGGTAGCGGCACAGTCGGTAGACCAGCGTCTTGAAGATGTCCTTGATCACAGCAAAACCGCCGGCCATGTCGCCGTACAGCGTGCAGTAGCCGACCGCTATTTCACTCTTGTTGCCGGTCGTCAGCACGATCCGGCCGCTCTTGTTGGACAGTGCCATCAGCAGCGTGCCGCGAATGCGCGCCTGGATGTTCTCTTCCGTCGCATCTTCGGGCAGCCCGCGGAACTCCTCCGCCAGTGCGCCCTTGAATGCGTCGAACATCGGGCTGATGGCGATTTCGTCGTACTGCACGCCAAGGCGGGCCGCCATGTCGCGCGCGTCCACCCACGAGATATCTGCCGTGTAGCGCGAGGGCATCATCACCGCGCGTACACGGTCGGCGCCCAGCGCATCGACGGCAATCGCAAGCACCAACGCCGAATCGACGCCGCCCGACAAGCCGATGATCGCGCCCGGGAAGCCGTTCTTGCCGAGATAGTCGCGCACGCCCAGCTTGAGCGCCTCATACACCTGGGCTTCGAGCGAGGCCTCCGGCACGATCGTACCCGGCAGGGCGCGTCCGCCGTCGAACTGAACGTAGCCGACGCCCTCCACAAACTGCCCCATCCGCACGACAACGTTGCCTTCGGCATCAAGCACGAACGAGCCCCCGTCGAACACGAGTTCATCCTGCCCGCCGACGAGGTTTGCATACACATGCGGCAAGCCCGATTCCTTCACACGGGCACCGATGATCCGCTCGCGGAGGTCTTCCTTGTCGAGATGGTACGGCGAGGCGTTGGGGATCAACACAACCTGCGCGCCGGCGGCCTTGGCATAGGCCGTGGCCGTGGCGTACCAGGCGTCTTCGCAGATGATGACGCCGAAGCGCGTGCCTTCCACTTCGAACACGAAGGGCTCGGTGCCGGGCTGGAAGTAGCGCTTCTCGTCGAAGACCTCGTTGTTGGGCAGTTCCAGCTTGTTGTACCGGCCGACCACACGGCCATCCACGGCCACCGTGGCACTGTTCGTGGGCTTGGGCGGCACGCCGGGCGCCGGGGCTTCCAGCGAGAGTTGCGGGTGCCCGATCAGCACGTGCAAACCCGGGAAGGCCGCCAGCTCGGCGATGAGCGCATCAAGCGCACGGGCGCTGGCATCGACAAAGGCCGGGCGCAGCAGCAGGTCTTCGGGCGGATAACCGGTGAGCGACAGTTCCGGCGTGAGCAGGATGCGCGCACCAGCCTGGTGCGCTTCGCGCGCGGCGGCGACGATGCGGGAAGCATTGCCGGCGAAATCGCCGACGGTGCAGTTGATCTGGGCGAGAGCGACAGAGACGGTCATGGGGGCAATGTGGATTGCAAGCGCGGCATCCGAAGCTCGAATTAGAATCGGCGGCATGACCTCTCGCCCCCTTGCTCCCGAGCCTCAAGCGCGCGCTGGTTCGCGACACGAATTGGCCGATTATCGCACGCGACTTGTGACCGATCTGCGTGACATCGGCCGCGATGCCTGGGATGCCCTGCTCGCCCTGCAGCCCGAGGCAACGCCTTTTCTGCGCTTCGATTTCCTGCACGCCCTGCATGCGAGCGGCAGCGCGTCGCCCGACACCGGCTGGTCGCCGCAATACCTGACACTGTGGCAAGACGGCCCCGACGGTGAAGCGCTCGCCGCCGCTGTTCCGCTGTATGTGAAAGGCCACTCCTATGGCGAGTACGTCTTCGACTGGGCCTGGGCCAATGCGTACGCGCAGCACGGGCTCGAGTACTACCCGAAATGGCTGTTGGCCATCCCTTTTACGCCGGTGCAGGGCGCGCGGCTGCTGGCGCGGGATGCGGCTGCGCGCGCAGCGCTGGTCGAAACGTTGCTGGCAGTGGCGCGCCAGAGCGCGTTGTCATCGCTGCATGTGCTGTTTCCCACTGCCGGTGAAGCCGAGCAACTGCGCAGCGCCGGCATGCTGCTGCGGCACGGCGTGCAGTTCCACTGGTGCAATCCGGGCTTCGCCAGCTTCGACGACTTCCTGGCCGCGCTGGAACAGAAGAAGCGCAAGAATATCCGCGCGGAGCGTCGCCGCGTGCATGAGGCCGGCATCACCTTCCGTCACGTCCCCGGCGCAGCCGCCACGGACGCCGACTGGCGCTTCTTCCACCGGTGCTATCGCACCACTTACCGCGAGCATCACTCGTCGCCGTATCTGAACCTGGAGTTCTTCCGCCAGATCGCTCGGACGATGCCGGAAAACCTGCTCCTGGTGATCGCCTCGCGTGATGGCAATGACATCGCCAGCGCGCTGCTGGTGATCGACATGCGCCCCGAGGCGTCCGTCATGTACGGCCGCTACTGGGGCGCGATCGAGCATCACCCCTGCCTGCACTTTGAGACGGCGTATTACCAGCCGTTGACGTACTGCATCGCGCACGGCATCCGCACGTTCGAAGGTGGTGCGCAAGGCGAACACAAGATGGCACGCGGCTTCGAGCCCGTGGCGACGCTGTCGGCACACTGGCTGGCGCACCCCGCATTTGCCGATGCCGTGGGCAGGTTCCTCGACCGCGAAACGGCCGGCATGGAAGCGTATCTGGACGAACTGACGGACCGCTCGCCGTTCAGGCAGCGGCCGGGATCGGACTAGCAGGGGGAAAACAGCGGAGGGGGGAAAGACAGCGCCCGCACGAACGGCGGACGCGGTGGCGCAGCTTAGTGCTCGGCAGGTTTCTGCTGGGCGATCACGCAGTGTGCGGCGTTCGAATCAACCGCCATGGAGGGGACAGCCATGGAGGGCGATGCGACGGCACGCTCGCCAGCGTGGGCTGCGTCCGGCGGCCCAACCAGCAGCGCCCACGCGGTAAATGCCGCCATAGCCACGGCGGAGAGCACGGGAACGACAACAGTCTTGTTCAACATCGCAGTACCGGGGGTTGGAGTCAAACTTGCCCGGGAGTCTAGAGGGGTCGTTTCCGATGGGCAAATGAGCGTTTCTTAAATCTCTGTGTAGCAGAACTACCGGGCGGTAAGTATGCGCTATGCGTGAAAAATACCATGGAACGCATACAACGGGCCCACCCGGCCACAGATGGCGCCCCGATGCGAGTCGACGAATCTCCGCGCGTTACACCGATGACGGCTTTGCAAAGAAAAAATCCCGGCGCTCCATCCGGAGGCCGGGATTTGTCAGACACGCCGTACAGCGAAATCGTGAAATTGCTTACTTCTTATAGTTGGCAACGCCGTCGGCGATTTCCTTGTGGGCTTCCTCAATACCGCCCCAGCCTTCGACCTTGACCCACTTGCCGGCTTCCAGCGCCTTGTAGTGCTCGAAGAAGTGCTTGATCTGATCCAGCAGGTTCTGGCCGACGTCCGACAGGTCGGTCATGTGGGCCGTTGCGGGGCTCAGCTTGTTGACCGGCACGGCAACCAGCTTGGCATCCACACCGGATTCATCCGTCATCTTCAGCATGCCCAGGGCACGGCAGCGCACCACGCAACCGTGGATGAGCGGGAACGGCGTGACGACCAGCACGTCGACCGGGTCACCGTCGCCCGAGAGCGTCTGCGGGATGAAGCCGTAGTTGGCCGGGTAGCGCATGCCGGTGCCAACGAAGCGGTCTACGAACAGCAGGCCGGTTTCCTTGTCGGCTTCGTACTTGACCGGATCGCTTTGCGCCGGGATCTCGATGATGACGTTGAAGTCGTTGGGGATGTCCTTGCCCGGCGAGACGTTGTTGAAGCTCATGGAAATGCTCCGGAATGCGCGAAGTGCGTAAAAACGCGACGCAAATGGTTGGAAAGAAGCCTAAAAAACTGTCGGCGAGCATTATAGCCCCTCACACCCGGCCGCTTGCCCTACCCGGCGCGCGCGCGTGCGAAAATCGCGCGTTGCCGATCTTTGCAGGAACCCCCCATGCATGCCCAGCACTTCATCGCCAACCGTCTGATGTCGCCCGATTCGGGGATGCGCATCAAGGTGTTCGATCCGTCCGACGGCCAATCCTTTGCCGAGATTGCCCGCGGCAACGCCACCGACATCAGCGTGGCCGTGCATGCCGCGCGGCGTGCGTTCGAGGGCGTCTGGGGCCAGTTGGCGCCCGCCGAGCGCGGCCGCGTGCTCATGCGCGTGGCCCTGCGCCTGGCCGATCACGAAGAAGAACTCGCCCGCCTGGAAGCCCGCGACACCGGCAAGCCCATGCGCCAGGCGCGCGCCGATGCCCGCGCCGTGGCCCGCTACTTCGAGTTCTACGCCGGCGCCGCCGACAAGCTCCACGGGCAGACCATCCCCTACCCGGCCGATACCACCGTGCTGACCGTGCGCGAGCCGCATGGCGTGACCGCGCACATCATCCCGTGGAATTACCCGATGCAGATCTTCGGGCGCAGCGTGGGCGCCGCATTGGCGGCCGGCAACGCGTGCGTGGTCAAGCCCGCGGAAGACGCGTGCCTGTCGGTCCTGCGCGTGGCGGAGCTGGCCGCCGAGGCCGGCCTGCCCGATGGCGCACTCAACATCGTGACCGGCTATGGCCACGAAGCCGGCGCGGCTCTGGCGGCGCACCCCGGGATCAACCATGTGTCGTTCACCGGGTCGCCGGAAACGGGCAAGGCCATTGTGCGAGCGGCCGCCGAAAACCACGTGCCCGTCACGCTGGAACTGGGCGGCAAGTCTCCGCAGATCGTGTTTGCCGATGCCGATCTGGAAGCGGCCATTCCGGCCGTGGTGAACGGCATAATCCAGAACGCCGGCCAGACCTGCTCTGCAGGCAGCCGCGTACTGATCGAGCGCAGCATGTACGAGGCAATGCTGGGCCGGCTCGCCATGGTGTTCGAATCGATCAGGGTCGGCCCGTCGTCGCTGGATCTGGATTGCGGCCCGCTCATCAACCCCAAGCAGCAGCAGCGCGTGTGGGATTTCGTCTCGGATGCGCAGCACGCCAATATTCCGGTGATGGCGCAGGGCCAGGTGGTGCCCGAGGCGCCCGAGACCGGCTATTACCAGGCGCCGATGCTGCTGCGCGATGTGCCGCACACGCACCGCCTCGCGCAGCAGGAAGTGTTCGGCCCGCTACTGGCCGCCATGCCGTTCGACACCGAAGCCGAAGCGCTGGCCCTGGCCAACGGCACACCTTACGGCCTGGTGGCCGGCGTGTGGACGAACGACGGCGGCCGCCAGATGCGCCTTGCGCGCAAGCTCAGGGCCGGCCAGGTCTTTATCAACAACTACGGCGCTGGCGGTGGCGTTGAACTGCCCTTCGGCGGAACAGGCCAATCGGGCCATGGGCGCGAAAAGGGCTTTGAAGCGCTCTACGGCTTCACCACGCTCAAGACCATCGCCATCCGCCACGGTTGAAGCGCAAGGCAGCATCCACCCACAACACGAGGAGACACCATGCGGCTTGCCGGCAAGATCGCCATCGTTACGGGCGCGGGTTCGGGTTTCGGAGAAGGCATTGCCAACACCTTTGCCCGCGAGGGCGCGCGCGTCGTCGTCAATGACCTGAATGCGGAGGCCGGTGAACGCGTGGCCAGTGCCATTCGCGTGGCCGGCGGCGATGCGCATTTCGTGCACGCCGACGTCTCGAATGGGGACTCCGTTGCCAAGCTGCTGGGCGCCACGCTGGCGCGCTATGGCGATCTGGACATCGTCGTGAACAACGCCGGCACCACGCACAAGAACAAGCCCCTGCTGCAGATCACCGAAGACGAGTTCGACCGCGTGATGGCCGTCAACGTGAAGAGCATTTACTGGACGGCGCATCACATCGTCCCGCACTTCCGGGAGCGCGGCGGCGGCGTGTTCGTCAACGTGGCGTCCACGGCGGGCATCCGGCCGCGGCCAGGGCTCGTCTGGTACAACGCCAGCAAAGGCGCCGTCATCACAGCCAGCAAGGCGATGGCGGCCGAGCTGGGCCCGGACAAGATCCGCGTGAACTGCGTGAATCCCGTGATGGGCGCAACGGGCCTCATCGAGCAGTTCATGGGCGTACCCGACACCCCCGAGAACCGCGCGCGCTTCCTGGCGACGATCCCGATGGGGCGGCTCTCCACGCCGCAGGATGTGGCCAACGCATGCCTGTACTTGGCGTCGGACGAAGCCGAGTTCATTACCGGCGCGTGCCTGGAGGTGGACGGCGGGCGCTGCGTATAAACCCTGCCGGCGGGCGTCTTGGCGCGCCCCCCGGAGAAGCGCAGAATGCTGTGGCGGTTTTCCAGGCCGGGGTAGGTAACGAGGAGCGCTCGGCCTGAACTCACAAAAACTCTGGAGACCCGATGGCCACCACCACCCCACCCACCTCACCGGTCGGCGGCGCAGGCACGCTGCCGCCACAGTCCACAAGCGCTTTGGAAGAAGCCACCTACCGCAAGGTGACGTGGCGCCTGGTTCCGTTCCTGCTTCTGTGCTATGTGGTCGCGTACCTCGATCGCGTCAACGTGGGCTTTGCCAAGCTGCAGATGCTCAACGACCTCAAGTTCAGCGAGACCATCTACGGCCTTGGCGCCGGCATCTTCTTCATCGGCTACTTCCTCTTTGAAGTGCCGAGCAACGTGATCCTGCACCGCGTGGGCGCGCGCATCTGGATCGCGCGGATCATGATCTCGTGGGGCTTGATCTCGGCGGCCATGATGTTCGTGACCACGCCGGCCATGTTCTACGTGATGCGCTTCCTGCTCGGCCTGGCGGAAGCCGGTTTCTTCCCGGGCATCATCCTGTACCTGACGTACTGGTATCCGGCGCAGCGGCGCGGGCGTACCACCACCTTCTTCATGACGGCGATTGCGCTGTCGGGCGTGATCGGCGGCCCCATCTCGGGCTGGGCGATGAAGGCGTTTGCCGGCGTCTACGGCCTGGCCGGCTGGCAGTGGATGTTCCTGATCGAGGGCATTCCGTCGATCATCGTCGGCATCTTCGTGCTGGCGTATCTGGACGACCGCATCACCCACGCGAAGTGGCTGACCGACGAAGAGAAGGCCCTGCTCGCCCGCAACATCGCCGCGGAAGACGCCGACAAGGAAGACCCGCCCATCGGCACCGTCCTGGCGAGCCCGCGCGTATGGCTGATGAGCCTGATTTACTTCACCTTCGTGATGGGCCTGTATGGCGTGAGCTTCTGGCTGCCCACGCTGATCAAGCAGACCGGCGTGGCCGATCCGTTCTCAGTGGGCTTGCTGACGGCGATTCCGTACGGCGCGGCCGTCGTCGCGATGGTCTTGGTGGCCCGCAGCGCCGATCGCCTGCGCGAGCGCCGCTGGCACATCGCGATTCCCGCCGTGGCGGGCGCGGTCGGGCTCGTACTGTCAGCCGTCTGGCACACCGACACCACGCTGGCCATGGCGGCGCTCACACTCGGCACCATGGGCATCCTGACCACGTTGCCGCTGTTCTGGAGCCTGCCGACCGCATTCCTGGCGGGGACCGGCGCGGCCGCCGGCATTGCGCTCATCAATTCGCTGGGCAACCTCGCGGGCTTCCTGAGCCCCTACGCCGTCGGCTGGCTGAAAGACGCCACGCAGAGCACCGATTCGGGCATGTACATGCTGGCCGCGTCGATGGTGCTCGGTGCGATCCTCACGCTTTCCGTGCCGGCACGGATGGTGAACAAATAGGCGTCGTGATCAGCAAAAAAAAAAGGGCCGGGGTCTCCCGGCCTTTGTCATTTCACGGCAAGCAAGGCGCTTTGCCGATAGTGTCGCTGGGCCTCTTCCATCCGTTCCGTCTGCTCGAACATCTGCGCCAGTGCCAGGTGCGCATGGGCGCGCAGGTTGCCTGAATGGTCTGCATCGGCATACTTCAACGCCGATTCCAGGCTCGACTGCGCCTTGCCCCAGAGCTGCTCCTTGAAGCACAGCATGCCGAGCGTGTAGAACAGGTCGGCATCCACCGGATGCTGGCCAAGCCATTTCTCGGCTTGCTGGATCAGCGGCAACGCCTTGCCGGGCACTGCGCAATCCGCATAGCGGCGGATCAGGCGACCATCCCAATGGGCCTTCAGGCCGTCTTCGACGATGCGTTTCGCATCATCGGTGCGACCCAGCTGCGCAAAGTACAGCGCCGCCTGCGAAGCGATGCGCGGTGAGCGGCGCTCCTCCGGAGTGAGTTCGCGCCAGAAGCTGTTGAGGGCATCGGCATCGTGCCGGCGCTCGGCCAGCAGCGTTTCACAGGCCATCTGCTTGAGGCGCGCGGCCAGCACCGAATGGATGGCGTTGCGCTTTTCCAGTGCGCGCGTGAGGCGCAGCACCTCGCCCCAGTTCTTCAAATGCTGATGCGCCCGCAACGCAATGCGCTGCGCCTGAATCTGCCGCGAACCCTGCGATTGCAGTTGCGCGATCTTCTCGAGCGCGCCTTCCGCATCGCGCGCATCGACCAGCAGTTCGGCCATCGACACAAGCTTCGCCTGCTCACGATCGGGCGAGGACACTTCGGCCATCCACGCGTCGCGGCGCTCGGTCTCCTGCATGCGGTGTGCGGCACGGGCGCCGATCAGCGCGGCCGTTTCGCGCTGCGGCTCCCAGGCCTGGGCTTCGCGCGCCTGGCGTTCCGCATGGCCGAAGCGGCCGGCAAACAGGCTTTCCATCGCTTCGCGCAGCGCCGCCGAAGCCTTCAGAATGCGGTTGCGCTCGCGATACGCCGCGGCACGCGCTGGCATACCGGCCACATGGTGGAAAAGGCGCATCACAAGATGCAGCACCACGAAGGTCGCCAGCAGCGCAGCCAGCACGAAGTTGAGCGACATCTCCACCCGGTACGGCGGGTAGAACAGCACGACGTTGCTCAGATTGAGTTCGGTAAACAGCGCCAGCCCCACGGCGGCGGCAAACAGGAGCGCGACCCAGAATACCCAGCGCATGCTCACTCCTTGCCCGAACCGCGCACGGCGGCAAGGCTGTCGGCCAGCGTCGGCACTTGCAGCGTGCCAACCATCGCGCGCACTTGCGAGAGCTGATTCTGCACCGTGGTCACGCGCGAAGATTGCGTATCGAAGTAGCGTGCGAGCAGCGTATCGGCGCGACCGAGATCGGCGCGGAACACGGCTTCATTGCGCGAGAGCAACGCCAGGCGCGCATTCATCAGGCGCAGCTTGAGGTTTTCGCGCAGGAACCACGCTTGGTCGGAAGACAGCAGCAGTGCCTCGGTCTGATCGACGCGGCGCACCTGTACGATCTGGCCGAGTTCGCCGCGCACGTCGTTCCACAGGCGGCCCCACCAAGCGCGCACGCCTGCCGACCATCCGGCGTTTGGCGGCGTCGAGGCAACGGGCGCCGACGCAGCGTGTGCCTTGGCATTCTTCGAGGGTTTCGCCACAGTATGCGGCGCCTGCGCAGCCTGTTCCGCCTCCAGCGGCTGGGCCGACGAGACGAGCGGCAGCGTATCGACCGCGTTGATGGCGTCATCCAACCGCAGCGCAGCACCGGCCAGATCAAAGGACGGCATCGATTTGAGCTTGGCCATATCGCGCGATACCGCCCTGCGCACGGCATTGAACTGCGGTTTGTCGAGCGTGGCCAGGCGAGCGTCGACCGTTTGCAGTGCGGCCAAAGCTCCAGCAACGTTGCCCGTCAGTTGCAGCTGTTCGGCGGTGACTTCCAGGGACCGCTGGATCTCGGCGCGCTGCCAGTCATCGCGGTTGCGCAGAAGGTCTTGGTTGGCCTGCTCGAGGGCGGCCTGGCGATCGCGCGTTTCCGCAGTGCGGGCATCCAGTGCGCCGAACTTCTGCTGCAGTTGGGAAACCGAATCCTGATCCGCACGCGACAGCACGCGCATCTCCTGCGCCAGTGCCTCGTTGGTTTGGGCGTGTTGGCGGATCTCGCGCGCGAGGCGCTCATTGCGCACCTGCAGCGCGGCAACCGCCGCCACGACGGCCACCAGCACCACCCAAATCAACCAGCCGCCACGGGCTGGCGCATGGTTGACCGTCATGGTCGGTGCAAACGCCGCCGGCGATGCTGCTGGCGCAGGAGCCGGACTGGGCGTGGCCGCAGCTGGCGCGGATTCCGGTGCAGATGTCGAAGCCGGAGCGGACGAGGGAACGGGAGTCTGCGTCACAGTGGAAGAAGAAGTAGACGGGTTTGAATCATCCGGCACCGTTGGCGGGGCATGCTCGGGCGACGCAACAGGACCGGCCCAGGCCAGCACGCTGGCAAGCAGGCGGTCGTCACCGGCGCCGGTTAGCGTCACGTCGCGAAAGCCCAGCGATTCGGCCTGCTCGACGATACGGGCATGCGAAGCAAAGCAGGGCGCGCCATGCAGCGTATCCAGATCCGCAGGAGACAAATTGGCGCGGGCCAGTTCATCGAGATTGCGGACCGCTTCTGAACTGGTGAGCGTCCAGGCGTGGCGGGCCGACAGCACGGCTCGCAACGCGAGCCACGCGGCGGCATCGGGTACCGGTACGCTGCGCCGATAGGCTTCCACCGTGCGGACCGATGCACCGGCTTCGCGCAGTTGGTCAGCCAGCCATTCACGGCCACCGTTGCCGCGCACGATCAACACTTCACGGCCACTGAGCGAAGGCACGTCCAACCGCGCGTACAACGCCTCTGAATCCTGGCGGGCATCGTCGGCATGCGTGTCGGGCTTGATCACGCGGTGCGCGGGCGGTGCGACGCCGTGCGTGGCAAGCGCCTGTGCGCTCGCGGGGCCCACCACCGCCACCGGCACATCCTGCGGCCAGCGGAACCCCTCGGGCATGGCGGCAAATGCCTGCTGCACGGCGTTAGGACTCACGAACACGACGAGCGCATAGCGCGAAGGATCAGCCAACGCGGCACGCAAGTCGTCGAGATTGGGCGTCGGCGCAATGTCGAGCAGCGGAAACTGGTGCGTGCGCAGGCCGTGGCGCTCAAGCGCAGCCACCAGCATGGGCGCCTGTGCACGCGGCCGCGTGACCACCACCACGGGCGGGGGTGCCGGTTGAACAGGCGGCGAGCTGGATGCGGGCGACGATGGTGACAAGCGCGGTGGCAAGTGGTCGTCCATGGCGGGCCGTGCGGTTAGGTAGCGGGTGGCGCGTCGGCGCCCAGCATGGAGAGGATGTCGCGTGCGCCGCCTGCCAGCATCTGCTGCGCGACGCGCACACCCAGCGCGTCGGCATCGGCCAGCGTGGATGGCGTGGCTTCGCCATCTGCGGCAAGTTTGCGGGTGCCGTCCTGCGACGCCACAAAGGCACGCAGGCGCAAGGTGCCTGCGCCCGACCACTGCGCGAACGCGGCCAGCGGCACCTGGCATGAACCGCCCAGAATGCGGGAAACGGCGCGCTCGGCGGTTACAGCCAGCGCTGTCGGCGCATCGTGCAGCGGCGCGAGGCACGCGCGCACCTCTTCACGATCCGCGCGAATTTCAATGCCGAGCGCGCCTTGCCCTGCTGCCGGTAGCGATTCTTCTGGCGCGATGGTCGAGCGGATGCGATCAGCCAGCCCAAGGCGCCTGAGCCCGGCGGCGGCCAGGATGATGGCGGCGTAGTCGCCGCGGTCAAGCTTGCCGAGACGCGTATCGAGGTTGCCCCGCAGCGGTTGGATGACCAGATGCGGAAACCGCGCCCGCAACGAAGCCTCGCGGCGCAGGCTAGACGTGCCCACCACGGCGCCGGCAGGCAACGAAGCCAGATCGGCGTAGTCGTTGGAAACAAAGGCGTCGCGCGGGTCTTCGCGTTCGAGGATGGTCGACAGCGCAAAGCCTTCCGGCAGTTCCATCGGCACATCCTTGAGCGAATGGACCGCCAGATCGGCACGGCCCTCGGCCAGCGCGACTTCCAGTTCCTTCACAAACAAACCTTTGCCCCCCACCTTGGCGAGCGAGCGGTCGAGAATCTGGTCGCCGCGCGTGGTCATTCCAAGGATGGACACGTCGCACGCGGGATAGTATTTTTGCAATGCAGCACGCACGTGTTCGGCTTGCCAGAGGGCGAGCCGGCTTTCGCGCGAGGCAATGACCAGCTTGGTCGGCGCCTGGGCTGCAGGAGTCGTTGCAAGCTGGGATTGACGGGAAGTCGGGCGGGCGTTGGAAGACATGCGGCAATGGTAGCACGCAGCTTTTTCGCGACTGTCCGGCTATCACGTTGAAGTGATACAGAAACGAGGGCCCTTCAGGCACCTTCGAGCACCCAACCTAGGAGACACCATGACGCAGCCCGCCGCGCGCCGCGCTTCCTCGCGCGCGACCACCGCCCCCGCCAAGACCAGCAAGACCCCCAAGGCCATCAAGACAGCCAAGCCCGCCGCGAAACCGGTGGTCCAGGCCAATGGCGCGGACGAAGCCAATGGCGCATCACTCGGCCCCACTTCCCGACGCTCGTCGGGCAGCGCCGCGGCCAAGGATCAGCCGCTGAAGGAAGACATCCGCTTCCTCGGGCGCCTGCTGGGCGACGTGCTGCGTGACCAGGAAGGCGGCACCGTTTTCGAAACGGTCGAGACCATCCGCCAGACCGCTGTGCGCTTCCGCCGCGACGGCGACCGCCAGGCCGAGCAGGATCTCGACCGGCTGCTGAAAAAGCTCTCGCGTGACCAAACCACATCGGTGGTGCGCGCCTTCAGTTACTTCTCGCATCTGGCGAACATCGCTGAAGACCAGCATCACAATCGCCGCCGCCGCGTGCATGCGCTGGCCGGATCGCCGCCGCAGCCGGGCAGCCTGATGCGCGCGCTGCAGTCTGCCGCAGATGAGGGCCTGTCGGGCGATGTGCTGCGTCGATTCTTCGAATCCGCGCTGATCGTGCCGGTGCTGACCGCGCACCCGACCGAAGTGCAGCGCAAGAGCACGCTCGATGCGCAACGCGAAATCGCGCGCTTGCTGGCCGAACGCGACGCACCGCTGACCACGCGTGAACGCGAGCGCAACACCGCGTTGCTGCGCGCCCACGTCACCAAGCTGTGGCAAACGCGCATGCTGCGCACCACGCGCCTGATGGTGGCAGACGAGATCGAGAACGCGCTGTCGTACTACCAGACCACCTTCCTGCGCGAAATCCCGGCGCTGTACCGCGAGCTGGAAGAAGACATCGCGACGGTATTCCCGCGCCGCGGCGCACGCGGCGAGCCGGCTCCGCTGCCGCCCTTCTTCCAGATGGGCTCGTGGATCGGCGGCGACCGCGACGGCAACCCCTTCGTGACGGCAACGACCTTGCGCGACGCCGCACAAAAGCAGGCGAGCGTGATCCTGGCGTGGTACCTGGAAGAGATCCACGCGCTCGGTGCGGAACTGTCGATGTCGACCTCGCTGGTGGATGTGAGCGCGGAACTGCAGGCGCTGGCCGAGCGCTCGCCCGACCATTCCGAACACCGCGCGGACGAACCATACCGCCGGGCGTTGATTGGCGTGTATGCGCGCCTGGCCGCCACGTGCCGCGAGCTGACGGGCGAAGACGCTGGGCGCCACGCCGTCGGGCCCGCTCCGGCTTACAGCAACGCAGAAGAACTGCGCGCCGATATCCAGATCGTGATCGATTCATTGGCGGCGCACCACGGCGAAGTGCTGGCCGATGCGCGACTGGCATCGCTGGCGCGCGCGATCGATGTGTTCGGCTTCCACCTGTCGTCGATCGACTTGCGGCAGGTGTCTGACGTGCATGAAGCGACCGTCGCCGAGCTGCTGAAGGTGGCGGGCGTGGAAGGCGCGTACGCCGCACTGTCCGAAGCCGACAAGCGCACCCTGCTGCTGCGCGAGCTGCAACAGCCGCGTCTGCTGACGCTGCCGTTCCATGCGTACAGCGAGCAGACTACGCAAGAGATCGACATCTTCCGCGCCGCGCGCGAGGTGCGTGCCCGCTACGGCAACCGCATCGTGCGCAACTACATCATCTCGCACACCGAGACGCTGTCGGACCTGCTCGAAGTGATGCTGCTGCAGAAGGAAGCCGGCATGTTCCGCGCGAATGCCAATGGCGCTGGCGTGGGGCTGGACGTGATGGTGATCCCGCTGTTCGAGACCATCGAAGACTTGCGCAACGCCTCGCAGATCATGGGCGATCTGCTTGCCCTGCCCGGCTTCGATGCCGTACTGGCCGCGCAGGGCAACGAGCAGGAAGTCATGCTCGGCTATTCGGATTCCAACAAGGACGGCGGCTTCCTCACCTCCAACTGGGAGCTGTACAAGGCCGAGCTGGCGCTGGTGGAGCTGTTCGAGCGCAAGGGCGTGCGCCTGCGCCTGTTCCATGGCCGCGGCGGCACGGTGGGCCGAGGCGGCGGCCCGACCTACCAGGCCATCCTGTCGCAGCCGCCGGGCACGGTGAACGGGCAGATCCGCTTGACCGAGCAGGGCGAAATCATCTCCAGCAAGTTCGCCAACCCCGAGATCGGCCGGCGCAACCTGGAAACCATCGTCGCGGCCACGCTGGAAGCCACGCTGCTGCCGACGCGCAACCGCCCGAAGGGTCTTGAAGAGTTCGAAGCAGCCATGCAGGCGCTGTCGGACAACGCCTTTGCCGCGTACCGCAACCTCGTCTACGAAACGCCCGGCTTCAAGGACTATTTCTTCGCCACCACGCCGATCACCGAAATTGCCGACCTGAACCTGGGTTCGCGCCCGGCCTCGCGCAAGCTGATGGACAAGAAACACCGCCGCATCGAAGACCTGCGTGCCATTCCGTGGGGCTTCTCATGGGGCCAGTGCCGTCTGCTGCTGCCGGGCTGGTTCGGCTTTGGCAGCGCGGTGCAGCGCTGGCTCGATGACGCCGGCAACGCCAAGGCCCGTGCTGCGCGCCTGACCACGCTCAAGCGCATGCACAAGCAGTGGCCGTTCTTTGCGAACCTGCTGTCGAACATGGACATGGTGCTGTCCAAGGCCGACCTGAACGTGGCGTCGCGCTACGCCCAGTTGTGCGACGACCGCAAGCTGCGCAACGCGGTGTTCTCGCGCATCTCTGCGGAGTTCACGTTGACCGAGCAGATGCTGGCCGCCATCACGGGACAGTCGGAGCGCCTGGCCGACAACCCGCTGCTGGCGCGCTCCATCAAGAACCGCTTCCCGTACCTCGACCCGCTGAACCATTTGCAGGTCGAACTGCTCAAGCGCTTCCGCTCGGGCAAGGCCGGCAGTGACGATGCGCGCGTGCGGCGCGGCATCCATCTGTCGATCAACGGGATTGCCGCGGGCCTTCGTAACAGCGGCTGATCAGGCAGCCAGCGCGGTGGCGGCCGGCCGTCGGCTGATCCACGCCATCGCCATCGCGCCGGCGTACGACAGCGTCATGAGGCCAAACACCATCGGCGAGGCGTGCGCCAGCTCGGGCACCACCGTCACGACGGCGCCCGCCGCTGCCACGCCCAGCAAACTGCCCGTCTGCCGCGCGGCGTTGAGCAAGCCCGACGCCGTGCCGGCCAGCTCGCCCGGCGCCGCAGCCAGGATCGTCGAGGTCATCGGCGCAATCGCCAGCGCGGTACCGCCGCCATACGCCATCATCGTTGCGCTCACCACCCAAAGGTGCACCTGCCCTGTCAGCGCAGCCGACGTGGCCAGCAAACCCGATGCGCCGATCACGAGGCCGCTGAGCATCATCGTCGGCATAGAAAAATGCGCCATCAACTTGCCCGCGAAGATATTGCCCGCCGACAGGCTGATCGCCATCGGCAGCATGACGAGGCCCGTCTGGCGTGCGCTGAGATGTTCGACGTTCTGCAAATGCAGGCTCAGCACGAACAGGGCACCGTAATAGCCGAAATTCAGTAGGAACCCCACGCCGTTGACCGCGCCCAGCGTGCGATGCCCCAGCCAGGCCAGCGGCACCAGCGGCGCACGCGCCTGACGTTCGGCCAGGACGAACAGCGCGCCGGCCACTCGATCGCGGCCAAACACAGCGCCGCAAGCATCACCGGGCGCGTCGTCTTGCAGAGCAACTCGGCGCTGGCGCTGTTCGAGGCGGTAGCCGCCGGCATTGGGATGACCGAACTGGTGTGCTGGCGTGCGCAGATCTATCCGCAACTTGTGCGTGTGTTGCCCAACCGCCGTAGCATGCAGGACGTCTGGCTCGTGACGCACGCCGATCTGCACAAGACCGCACGCGTACGTGCCTTGCTCGATTGCATCGTCGAAGCGTTCGACGCGGCAAAAAAAACCGCCACACCGTAACGAGCGGCCGGTGTGGCGGCCCAACAAACTGTTTAGCTGATGAACGCCACCGGCACCGGGTCTTCACCCAGCGCCGAAAGCAGCACCGCCCAATGCATCGTCTCGTCGCCCAGGATGCTGGCGGCGGCCTTGGCAAGGTCGCGCGTGTAGAAACTCGGTATCACCCCTAGGTAGGCCGAGGCAGCCCCCTTCTCCAGCCCGGCGGCAAAACGCAGCACGTCGGCCTGCGACTTCAACTGGCTGACCGGAAAGTTGTATTCCGCCACCGTCTTCTCCATGACCGGCGTGCCGCCCAGCTTGGAGATCGCGCCCGACAGCACTGCCGCATGCGCCTTGTGTTGGCCCTGGAACTTCACCGCCGTTGCGAGCACGGGCTTTTGCAACAGGCCGCTTTCCGCGCCCACCTGATAGGCGGCGATGGCCTGATACTCAAGCCCCAGCGCCACGTTCAGGATGTTGACGTCGTCTTTCACGCTGCCGGATTGCGTCTGCGCCCAGGCCGGCATCGATTGCCCCAGCGACACCGCAACCATCGAACCCAGCGCCATCAGCCCCGGGGCGCGCAGCAGCACGCGGCGGCGCGCGTCGATGCGCGTGCTGTCGGTCGCCAATTGATCCGTCTCTTGGGTCGTATCCATCGTCGATCTCCTTGCATTGTGGGAAGGAAGCGCGACCCGTGCGGTACGAAGTGCGAATCGCGGGCGTTTATCGAGCGCCTGATCGCTTGTACGAAGGGCGTACCCAACTGGATGCAAAAAAACCTCAGCGCCTTTCACGTGAATTCACCCACGAGCACGGTTTCTACCTACACTTTGGGCAAAACCGTTCACATAAAACTGCCCACGTGCTCACCTATCAGCGCTCCGCCGAAGACCCCGCCGAGCAACCTGCCAACCCGCCGGCAACGTCCGCGTCGGCGCGCCCCCCGAGCGCTGACGCGGAAGAGCTGGCGGCATTGCTGCAACGCACCAGCCTGGGCGACCGCGACGCCCTGCGCGCGCTATACACGCGCTGCGCACCGAAACTGTTTGGGCTCGCGCTGCGTATCTTGGTCAGGAAGGACTGGGCCGAGGACGTTTTGCAAGAAAGTTTCGTCAACATCTGGCGCCATGCCGGCGATTACCGTCCGCATCTGGCCGCCCCCATGACGTGGATGACCACCATCGTGCGCAACCGTGCACTCGATTGCCTGCGCCGGCAGCATGCCGAGCGCGTACAGGAATCCGTGCCGCTGGACGACACCTACGCCGATGTCCTGGCCGACCACGCTCCTGGCCCTGCGGACATCGCGCTCGCCGGTCAGCAAGCCCGCGCGCTGGCCGAATGCCTCAAGCGCCTGGACCCGAAACAGCGCCAGGTCGTGTCGCTCGCCTATCTGCGTGACCTGTCGCACAGCGAGCTGGCGCAGGCGCTCTCTCTGCCGCTGGGCACCGTCAAATCGTGGATGCGACGCGGCCTCGACCGCCTGCGCGAATGCCTTGGAGCACCGTAATGGACCCGCGCCGCCACCCCCAACTTGTCGACAAGCTGGCCGCTGAATACGCGGTCGGAACGCTGCGCGCCGGCGCACGCCGCCGTTTCGAGCAGATCATTCGCCACGACGCCGCCACACGGGCGACGGTGGAACGCTGGCAGCGCTATCTGGCCGACCTGCCCTCGCTTCAACCGGCGACAGTGCCGCGGCCGGACATTCTCCGCCGCATCGAAGTGCAACTCGGCTGGCGCGAGTCCGCGCCGGAGCGGGGGGCGCTCTGGCAACGGCTTTGGCAAGGCGCGGGCTTCTGGCGCAGCGCCACGGCGGTCGCGGCGGTGGTCGCGGCGGTGGCGATCGGGCTGAACCTGCGTTTGGCGCAGCAATTGCGCGAGGCGCCTGTCGCCAACGCCGTGGCCGTGCTGCAGGACGCGCAGGCCCAGGCGGCCGTCCTCGTCACCTGGGATGCGCGCACGGGCACCCTGTCGCTCAAGCGGCTGGATGCCACGCCGCTCAATACCGAACAGGCCTTGCAGCTCTGGGCGCTGCCGCCCGGTGAGCATCCACAGTCACTTGGCGTGATCGGGCACCAGCGCGCCGTGCGGCTGACGGTAGCGCAGCCGTTGCGGCAGGTGCCGGCGCTTGCCATCAGCGTAGAGCCGCGTGGCGGCTCGCCCAATCCGGAGGGGCCGACCGGGCCGGTGGTCTTCAAGGGCGCGCTGATCGACAGCACGCTGTAGGCACCCTGGCGCGGGGGCCGGAAGGCCTGTCGGGCGATATAATCGGGGTTTCCTGAATTTGCGGCTGACGCTTCGTCGGCCGCGCTCCTCCAGCTGTCCGCCCATGACCTCCCAACTCGCCAAGAAGGCCGAAGCGTGGTCCGCCCGCTTTAACGAGCCGGTGTCCGATCTCGTCAAGCGCTATACCGCGTCGGTGTTCTTCGACAAGCGCCTCGCACTGTTCGACATCCAGGGCTCGCTCGCGCACGCCGCCATGCTCGCCAAGCAGGGCATCATCGCCGAAGCCGATCGCGCCGCCATCGAACAGGGCATGGCGCAGATCCGCCAGGAGATCGAGGCCGGCACGTTCGAGTGGAAACTGGACCTGGAAGACGTGCACCTGAACATCGAAGCGCGCCTGACCGCCATGGCGGGCGACGCCGGCAAGCGCCTGCACACGGGCCGTTCGCGCAATGACCAGGTCGCCACCGACATCCGCTTGTGGCTGCGCAGCGAGATCGACAACATCGTCGGTCTGCTAAAGGCCCTGCGCAGCGCGCTGCTGGACTTGGCGGAGCAACACACCAACACGATCGTCCCAGGCTTCACGCACCTGCAGGTTGCGCAACCGGTGGTGTTCAGCCACCACCTGCTGGCCTACGTCGAGATGTTCACGCGCGACACCGAGCGCATGCTCGACGCCCGCCGCCGCGTCAACCGCCTGCCGCTGGGTGCCGCTGCACTGGCCGGCACGAGCTACCCGATCGACCGCGAATTTGTCGCACAGCAACTCGGCTTCCAAGGCGTATGCCGCAACTCGCTGGACGCCGTGTCCGACCGCGACTTCGCCATCGAATTCTGCGCTGCAGCCGCGCTCATCATGACGCACGTCTCGCGCTTCTCTGAAGAGCTGGTGCTGTGGATGAGCCCGCGTGTGGGTTTTATCGACATTGCCGACCGCTTCTGCACGGGCAGCTCGATCATGCCGCAGAAGAAAAACCCCGATGTGCCCGAACTGGCACGCGGCAAGACGGGCCGCGTCAACGGCCACCTGATCGGCCTGCTCACGCTGATGAAGGGCCAACCGCTGGCCTACAACAAGGACAACCAGGAAGACAAGGAACCGCTGTTCGACACCGTGGATACGGTAGTCGACACGCTGCGCATCTTTGCCGACATGGTGCCGGGCATCACCGTCAAGGCCGACGCGATGCGTGCCGCCGCGCTGCAGGGCTATGCGACCGCCACCGATCTGGCCGACTACCTGGTCAAGCGCGGCCTGCCCTTCCGCGATGCACATGAAGCCGTGGCCCACGCCGTGCGCGCGTGCGACGACCTACGCTGCGACCTGGCGGATCTGTCCGTCGCGCAGCTGCGTGACATCTGCGGCCTGGGCGACAAGTCCGACCTGATCGGCGACGATGTGCACGCCGTGCTGACGCTGGAAGGCTCGGTCGCTTCGCGCAACCACATCGGCGGAACGGCGCCGGAGCAGGTGAAGCAAGCCATTGCGTTTGCACGGGCTGCGCTGGCTGAGTAATTCGCAGTCGCTTCAAACAAAAACGCCGCGCTGATCAACTCAGCGCGGCGTTTTTGTTTGTGCGACTGAAACTCAGCGCACGCAGTCGACGAAATACCCCATCTTGCCGTCGACCTCTTCCTCGACCAACCCGTGGATATCGGTCTCGAAGCCCGGGAACAGCTTGTTGAACTCGCGTGCGAACTGCAGGTACTGCACGATCGTCTTGTTGAAGCGCTCGCCCGGAATCAGCAGCGGAATGCCCGGCGGATACGGCGTCAGCAGGATACCGGTGATGCGGCCTTCCAGATCGTCGATCGCGACACGCTCGGTCTCGCGGTGCGCCATCTTGGCCCAGGCGTCCGACGGGATCATCGCCGGCTCCATGTCCGACAGGTACATCTCGGTCGTCACACGGGCCACGTCGTTGGCCTGATAGACGCTGTGGATGCTGTCGCACAGTTCACGCAGGCCGATGCGCTCGTATTGCGGATACTGGCGCACGAATTCCGGCAGCACACGCCACAGCGGCTGGTTGTTGTCGTAATCGTCCTTGAACTGCTGCAGCTCCGTCACGAGCGAATTCCAGCGGCCCTTGGTGATGCCGATGGTGAACATGATGAAGAACGAGTACAGACCGGTCTTCTCGACGATGATGCCGTGCTCGGCGAGGTAGCGCGTGACGATGGCGGCCGGAATGCCGGAATCGCTGAACTTGCCGTCCACGTCGAGGCCCGGGGTGATGATGGTGGCCTTGATCGGGTCAAGCAGGTTGAAGTCTTCGGCCAGGTTGCCGAAGCCGTGCCAGCGCTCGTTGGCCTTGAGCATCCACGCTGCGCGCTCTTCGATGCCTTCGTCCGACAGATCGTTCGGGCCCCAGACCTTGAACCACCAGTCGTCGCCGCGGCCGTTGCCACCATTTGTGCCCAGGTATTCGTGCTCAACCTTGCGCATGGCGCGGCGGAAGTCCAGCGCTTCGGCAATGCTCTCTTCCACCAGCGCGGTGCCGCCCGGCGCTTCCATCATCGCCGCGGCGACGTCGCACGAGGCAATGATCGAGTACTGGGGGCTCGTCGACGTGTGCATCAGATACGCCTCGTTGAAGCGATACGTATCGAGCTTGCGCGTCTCGGAATCCTGCACGAGGATCTGCGAGGCCTGCGACAGACCGGCCAGCAGCTTGTGCGTGCTCTGCGTGGCGTAGACCAGCGCGTCCTTGCTGCGCGGACGGCCGTGGCCGATCGCGTGCATGTTCTCGTAGAACGGGTGGAACGACGCGTGCGGCAGCCACGCTTCGTCAAAGTGCAGCGTGTCGATTTCGGTCGACAGCATGTTCTTGATCATCTCGGCGTTGTAGAGCACGCCGTCGTACGTGCCCTGCGTGATGGTCAGAATACGCGGCTTCTTGTTCTTGGCCTTGCTGGCAAACGGATGGTCGGCGATCTTCTTGGCAATCGTTTCCGGCTCGAACTCGCTCTTCGGGATCGGGCCGATGATGCCGAAGTGGTTGCGCGTCGGCATCAGGAACACGGGAATCGCGCCCGTCATCATGATCGCGTGCAGATTCGACTTGTGGCAGTTGCGGTCGACGACCACGATGTCGCCGGGCGCCACGTTGGCGTGCCACACCATCTTGTTCGACGTCGACGTGCCGTTGGTCACGAAGAACATGTGGTCCGAACCGAAGATACGCGCTGCGTTGCGCTCAGACGCGGCAACCGGGCCCGTATGGTCCAGCAACTGGCCGAGTTCTTCCACCGCGTTGCAGACGTCGGCGCGCAGCATGTTCTCGCCGAAGAACTGGTGAAACACCTGCCCCACCGGGCTCTTCAGGAACGCCACGCCGCCCGAGTGCCCCGGGCAATGCCACGAATACGAGCTGTCCTGCGCGTAGTCGATCAGCGCCTTGAAGAACGGCGGCGGCAGCGAATCCAGATAATTGCGCGCTTCACGGATGATGTGTCGGGCCACGAACTCGGGCGTGTCCTCGAACATGTGGATGAAGCCGTGCAGCTCGCGCAGCACGTCGTTCGGCAGGTGCCGCGAGGTGCGCGTTTCGCCGTACAGGAAGATGGGGATGTCGGCGTTGCGGCGGCGCACTTCGGCCACGAAGGCGCGCAAGTTTTCGACCGCCTCTGGTTCCGGCTTCTCGTTGTCGGGATTGATGAACTCGTCGTCATCGATCGAGACGATGAAGGTGGACGCGCGGCTCGACTGCTGCGCAAACGAGGTCAGGTCACCATAGCTGGTGAGGCCGATGACCTCCATCCCTTCGGTTTCGATGGCCTCGGCCAGCGCGCGAATGCCCGACCCGGAGATGTTCTCGGAGCGGAAGTCCTCGTCAATGATGATGACGGGAAAACGGAATTTCATCGTGGTTCCTTATGGATGAAGCTAAAGGCACCGCTCCGGATACGCCTGAACGCGCGGAAACGGACTACAAACACTAGGTTTTGGGCAGCGTCACACCGTGCTGGCCCTGGTACTTGCCACCACGATCCTTGTACGAGGTTTCGCATTCCTCGTCGCTCTCGAAGAACAGCACCTGCGCGCAGCCTTCGCCAGCGTAGATCTTGGCAGGCAGCGGCGTAGTGTTGGAGAACTCCAGCGTCACGTAGCCTTCCCACTCTGGCTCGAACGGCGTGACGTTGACGATGATCCCGCAGCGCGCATACGTGCTCTTGCCCAGACACACGGTCAGCACGGTGCGCGGGATGCGGAAGTACTCCATCGTGCGGGCCAGCGCGAACGAGTTCGGCGGAATGATGCACACATCGCCCTTGAAGTCGACAAACGACTTCTCGTCGAAGTTCTTCGGATCGACGATGGTGCTGTTGATGTTGGTGAAGATCTTGAATTCGTCGGCGCAGCGGATGTCGTAGCCGTAGCTCGACGTGCCGTAGGACACGATGCGGCGCCCTTCGGATTCGCGCACCTGGCCGGGCTCGAACGGCTCGATCATGCCGTGCTGCTCGGCCATGCGGCGGATCCACTTGTCGGATTTGATGCTCATGGAGCGTCCAGATACCTTGGATGAACAAATGGGGGCAGCCTTCGCGATGCGAAAACTGTCCCCATTTGGTCACGCCAGCGGCCGGGCCCGCGGCTGGGGCCGCTTTGGAACGCGGATTGTACTCCCAAACCTGTGACGGAAAACCCCGTATCGGCTGACGACTTGCGCTGGCCTTGTCGAACCACCCAGGGCAGATCAGCCCCCGGATTCCGCCGCCTGGGGCAGTTCTCCGCGCGGCCCGACAGAGCCGGCCATCTCCGGCTCCGCCACAAATCGGTCGCGTCCCGTGTAGAGCAGAAAGTGGCGCCCGGTGCACCGCGCAAACAGCGTCAGATTGACCCGCTGCGCCATCTGGTGGCCCATCTGCGTAACACCCGAGCGCGATAGCAGGAACGGAATGCCCATCTGCGCGCCCTTGATGACCATCTCGGAGGTCAGGCGGCCGGTGGTGTAGAAGATCTTGTCGCCGCCGCCCATGCCCTCCAGCCACATGCGGCCGGCAATGGCATCCACGGCATTGTGGCGGCCCACGTCTTCGATGAAATGCAGCAGTTGGCCGTGCGCGTCGAACAACGCGCAGCCATGCACCGATCCCGCTTGCTTGTAGATCGACTGCTGCAGGCGGATGGTGTCGACCACGCGGTACAGCGTGGTCTGCGTCATGCGGGCGTCAGGCGGTAGATGGATGGCGTCGATCTCGTCCATCAGCGAGCCGAACACGGTGCCCTGCCCGCAGCCGGTGGTCACGGTGCGGCGGGCGGTCTTCTCGTCCAGGTCGGCAATGCCGGCGCGCGTGGTGACGGCTGCGGATTCGGTTTCCCAGTCGACCTGGATGGAGGCGATGTCTTCGATGCTGCCGACCAGGCGCTGGTTACGCAGATAGCCCAGCACGAGCGCTTCGGGGGCGCCGCCCAGCGTCATCAGCGTGACGAGTTCGCGCTTGTCGAGGTAGACGGTGAGCGGGCGCTCGCCGGGAATGTAGACATGGCGAGCGCGGCCCAGCTCGTCGAACACTTCAACCTCGTCGAGCAGTGGAACGGAAGCATTGGTCAGTTCTGGGCGCAGCGGCATCGATGTCTTCGTTCAAATAAAAATGCGCACGGCAAGCGTGCGCATGGTGCGGCTGGTACCTGCTCCAGGGCAGGTACCTCGTGCAGGCGATCAGTTCGCCACGATCACGCCGCAGGCGACGCGCCCGCCGGAATTGCCGGTCGGTTGGGTCATGTAGTCGTCCTTGCCTGCGTGGACGATCAACGCGTGGCCGACCAGGCTGGTGGGCCCGGGCGACAGCGTCACACCGGAAAGAACGATCGAACCGACGGCCTTGCCGTTGGCATCGGATTGCAGCATCGGAATGTCACCAGCGTGATGCGCGCCTTGACGCGGATCACCGTGCTGCTGGCCGGTGGGGTTGAAGTGACCACCCGCGCTATTGCCGTCCGGCGAGGAGCAATCGCCCTTCTCATGCACGTGGAAACCGAACATGCCGTTGGCCGGCAGGCCGGAAATATCCACGGCCATGGCAACCCGATTGTCGCCTTGCTGTGCGAGCTTCACGCTGCCTTGCACGGTGCTGCCGCTCTTGGGCGCCAGCACGGCCGAGGCCGTCATGGCGCCGTCACCGGCATTCGCCGCCTTGGCCGTCGACGCGGAGTTCGATGCGCAGCCGGCCATCAGGCCGATCGCGGCGACTGCAATCACGAGTTGCTTCATGTGTCACCTCCAGTCAGGGTTCACTCGGGGAGCGGACGATTGTACTGCCGGATGCTGAACACGCAACATTGGCAACAACGGTTCACCCTTTGGCCGCCGGTGCCGCTGCCGGTGCTGCGGGCACAGGGGCTACAAACGGCCCCGGATCCACGCACGGCGCGCCCGGTTGCGTATGCGTAGCCTTACCGCCGGCCTGGTAGGAAGCCGCCGCCTTGTCTTGGGCCTTGCACGTCTGGAACGCGGCCACCTTGTCGCCCCAGGCTGCCTTGGCCTTCGCCAGATCCGCCTGTGCCTTCTGTTCTTCCGTCGGTGCCGGCAGCTTGGCGCCGGCCAGTCCGCTTGTCAGGCCCAGCATGGCGGCAGCAAGTGCCATACCTGCGGCGCGAGTCAGCGTGAAAGCATGCATGGTGAGGATCCTCGAATGGGTGGCAGGCGATGGCGTCATGACTTGGCGGGCTGCTCGCTCGGCGCCGACGCCGCGGGCGGCTGGGACCGCTGCGCGGGGATCTTGCCGGCCTTGACGTCGTCGTACCAAAGTTCGTGGTGCTCCTTCGCCCAGGCCTCGTCGACATAACCGTCACGCATGGCGCGGTAAGCGCCTTCCATGCCGATCGTGCCCATGTAGATGTGGCCCAGCGACATGCTCATCATGCCCACCGCCGCGATCGCGTGAATGACCTCGGCCAGTTGCATCGTGCTGCGGTAGTAATCCACGCCCGGGACGATGCGATCGAGCGTCCAGCCCGAGGCAGACAGGATCAGCCCGAAGACGACGAGGCCGCCCCAGAACCAGAGTTTCTCACCCGCATTGAAGCGGTGCGACGGCACTTCGGCGCCGTGCTCTCCGGCAAACATGCCACCCAGGCTCAGCAGCCATTTCACGTCGCCCTGGCGCGGCAGGTTGTCCCGCACCCAAATCACGAAGGCCACGATGATGCTGACCGTGAAGAGCGGGCCCACCAGGTTGTGCAGGTTTTTCAGCAAATACGTCAGCCAACCGAACAACTGATGACCGAGGATCGGCAACAGGAAATGCTTGCCCCACAGCATGACGATGCCCGACACGCCGAGCGTGACAAAGGAGATCGCCATCGTCCAGTGCACGTAGCGCTCGGTGGGCGTGAAGCGCTCGATCTTGCGGCCCGTCGGCGCTTCTTTTAGCGGGATCATGCCGCGCCAAAGGAAGAAGGCCAGGATGGCCGACGGCACCAGCACCATGAGCCAACCGCCCCACACGGTGATCACGCCATTGCGGAATAGCCGCCATTTCTGCCCGGTGCGCTGGATCAGCACGCCGGCTTCCAACCCGGGAATGCTGGCGTAATGTGCTTGGTCGGAGTTCACCTCGCGCCAGACGGGCGCGTTGTTGCCCGGTTGCGTCGCGCGGCGTGCGGCCTGGTCCTGCGCCTCTTTGGCGAGATCGCGCTTCTGCAGATCAAACACGTTCTCCGAGACGATGTTGGAGAACGGCTGCGCCGGTTGTACGGCCGGATTGACCGGGGCGGTGTTGGCCGCCGGCGCAGTGGCCGGCTGCTGCGCGCTCGCCAACGCCGCCACGCCGCCGAGCAGCACGGCCATCACAAGGTGTTTCCAGGAAGTGCCCATGGACGAACCTCCGCTTGCGCGCGTCATGGCGTCTTGTTGTACTCGTTCTGGTATTGGCCGCGCGCGCGGATCTGGTTCTCCCAGCTCGTGCGGTCGCCGGGTGTCCAGTTCTTGGCCATGAACGGATCGCCCTCCGCGCCCTTGTAGGCAGGCGCGTCGTCCTTGCGGTGCGAGGCGAATGCCGTTTGCGAGCGTTCTCCGCAAGCACCGAGCAACAGCGCAGCACCCAGGGCGATCAGCAGGCTGGTCGATCGTGCGGAGGCGATCATGATTGCGCCCCCGACGCCGAAGCCGGCGTGGCCGGTGCGGCCGGAATTGCCGGCGCCGCCTGACCGCCCTTGCCTTGCGCGCCGCCGTAAGCCGTGCCCCATCCGAACAACTCAGCGCCCTTCCCGCGTTTCATGACGCGGTTGCGCAGGATGTCGGAAATCACATCGCCATCGCCGCCGAGCAGCGCCTTCGTCGAGCACATTTCCGCGCACAGCGGAAGCTTCCCTTCGGCCAGGCGGTTGCGGCCGTACTTCTCGAATTCTTCCTCGCTGCCGTTCTTCTCGGGGCCGCCCGCGCAGAACGTGCACTTGTCCATCTTGCCGCGCACGCCGAACGTGCCCTGGCTCGGGAACTGCGGCGCGCCGAACGGGCACGCATACGAGCAGTAGCCACAGCCGATGCAGACGTCCTTGTCGTGCAGCACCACGCCGTCTTCAGTGCGGTAGAAGCAGTCGACCGGGCAGACCGCCATGCACGGCGCATCGGAGCAATGCATGCACGCCACCGAGATGGATTTCTCCGCGCCGATCATGCCGTCGTTGATGGTGACCACGCGGCGCCGGTTCACGCCCCAGGGCACTTCGTGTTCGTTCTTGCAGGCCGTGGCGCAGGCGTTGCATTCGATGCAGCGCTCGCTGTCACAGATGAATTTCATGCGTGCCATGTTGATCTCCCCGTCCTTATGCGAACCGCTCGATCTGGCAGACCGTCGTTTTCGTTTCCTGCATCATCGTCACCGAGTCGTAGCCGTAGGTCGTTGCCGTGTTGACGGCCTCGCCCCGCACGATCGGGTGGGCGCCCTCCGGGTAGTAATCGAGCAGGTCCTTGCCCTGCCACCAGCCCGAGAAGTGGAACGGGATGAAGGCGTGGTCGACACCCACACGCTCCGTCACCAGCGCACGCACCTTGATCTGGGCGCCGGTCGGCGTCTTGACCCAGACGAAATCGTTGTGGCGAATGCCCCGATCGGCTGCAGCCTTCGGGTTGATCTCGACAAAGTTCTCCTGCTGCAGCTCGGCAAGCCACGGGTTGGAGCGCGTCTCCTCGCCGCCGCCCTCGTATTCGACAAGGCGGCCGGACGTGAGAATGATCGGGAATTTCTCGTAGACCTTGTTCTCGATATTGCGCTGTTGCACCGTCTTGTACAGCGTCGGCAGGCGCCAGAAGGCCTTCTTGTCGTCGTGCGTGGGGTACTTGGCGACCATGTCGGGCCGCGTGGAATACAGCGGCTCGCGGTGCTGCGGAATGCCATCGGGGAAGTTCCACACGATCGCGCGCGCCTTGGCGTTGCCGAACGGGTGGCAGCCGTGCTTCATCGCCACGCGCTGGATGCCGCCGGACACATCGGTCTTCCAGTTCTTGCCTTCGGCGGCCTTCTTTTCGGCGTCGGTCAGGTCGTCCCACCAGCCGAGTTTCTTGAGGAAAACGTGATCAAACTCGGGATAGCCGGTGGTCAACTCCGAGCCGAGCGAGAACGAGCCATCTTCGGCCAGCAGGTTGACGCCGTCGCGCTCCACGCCGAAGTTGGCGCGGAAGTTGCCGCCGCCTTCCATCACGTGCTTGCTGGTGTCGTACAGGTTGGGCGAACCGGGGTGCTTGAGTTCGGGCGTGCCGTAGCACGGCCAAGGCAGGCCAAAGTAATCGCCGGTCAGGTCGTAGCCGGTTTCGGCATCCTTGCCGCCCTTGCAGCGCAGCGTGCGCACATCAAACAGATGCATGTTGCGCATGTGAGCCTTCAGGCGTTCCGGCGATTGGCCAGTGTAGCCGATCGTCCAGTTGCCGCGGTTGATCTCGCGCAGGATCGATTCGATCTCCGGCTCGCGCCATGTCATGCCGGCACGCTTGTATTCCGTGATCTTGTAGTTCTTCGACAGCTCCTTGCCGAAGCCCAGGCGATCGGCAAACGCCTGCATGATCACGTGGTCGGGCTGCGATTCGAACAGCGGCTCGATGACCTTCTCGCGCCATTGCAGCGATCGATTCGATGCGGTGCACGAGCCCGACGTTTCGAACTGTGTGGCGGCGGGCAGCAGATAGACGGCGCGGTTCGGATTGGGCGGCGTGCCATCGGCGGCGGGCATGTTGGCCATGGCCGCAGTGGCCGACGGGTATGGGTCCACGACCACCAGCAGGTCAAGCTTGTCGAGGGCGCGCTTCATGTCCATCCCGCGCGTTTGCGAGTTCGGTGCGTGCCCCCAGTAGAAAACGGCACGAACATTGTGGTCCTGGTCGATCAGCTCGTTCTTTTCCAGCACCGCATCGGCCCAGCGCGAGACGGTGGTGCCCGACTTCTCCATCATGGCCTGCGAGGCGAAACGGCCCTTGATCCAGTCGTAATCCACGCCCCACACGCCGGCAAAGTGCTTCCACGCGCCGGCAGCCAGGCCGTAGTACCCAGGCAACGAATCGGGGTTGGGGCCGACGTCGGTCGCACCCTGCACGTTGTCGTGGCCGCGGAAGATATTGGCGCCGCCGCCCGACTTGCCGATGTTACCCAGCGCCAGCTGCACAATGCACGACGCGCGCACGATGGCATTGCCGATGCTGTGCTGCGTCTGGCCCATGCACCACACCAGCGTGCTGGGGCGATTCATCGCCATCATCTCGGCCACCTTGTGCACCTGTGCCTCAGGCACGCCGCACACTTCCTCGACCTTGTCCGGCGTCCACTTGGCGAGCACTTCCTCGCGCACCTTGTCCATGCCGTAGACGCGGTCATGGATGTACTGCTTGTCTTCCCAGCCGTTCTTGAAGATGTGATACAGCACGCCAAACAGGAACGCGATGTCGGTGCCCGAGCGTATGCGCACGTACTCATCCGACTTGGCCGCCGTGCGCGTGTAGCGCGGGTCGACCACGATGACCTTGCAGCCCGTTTCCTTGGCATGCAACAGATGCAGCATCGACACGGGGTGCGCCTCGGCCGCGTTCGAGCCGATGTACAACGCGCACTTGGCGTTCTGCATGTCGTTGTACGAGTTGGTCATCGCGCCGTAGCCCCAGGTGTTGGCCACGCCGGCCACGGTAGTGCTATGGCAGATGCGCGCCTGGTGATCGCAGTTGTTGGTGCCGAAGAACGACACCCACTTGCGCATCAGGTACGACTGCTCGTTGCTGTGCTTGGACGAACCCACGAAGAAGAACGAATCCGGTCCGGTCTCCTGGCGGATAGTGTTCATCTTGGCGACGATCTCATTGAGCGCCTGGTCCCAGCTGATGCGCTGGTAGCGGCCGTCGACGAGCTTCATTGGCGTCTTGAGGCGGTATTCGCCGTGACCGTGCTCGCGCAGGGCAGCGCCTTTGGCGCAGTGCGCGCCCAGGTTGATCGGCGAGTCGAATACCGGTTCCTGGCGCACCCACACGCCGTTCTGCACGACGGCATCCACCGAGCAGCCGACCGAGCAGTGCGAGCACACCGTGCGGCGCACGACGATATCGCCCTTACCTTCGGCGGCCTGGGCCTCGCCCACCACCGATTTCTTCACCAGCGAAAGCTGCGTTGCGGCCAGGCCGGCGCCCACGCCGATGCCGGAGCGCTTGAGGAACGTGCGGCGATCCATGGTCGGCAATGCGCCGGCCAGGCTGCGCGCCAGACTGCCAGCAAGCGATGCGGCGCCCTGTCCGTTTGAACGTCGAGCCGGTGCGGCTTTGGTGTCCTGTACCGCCGGTTTGCGGGTCAGAAGCATGAGGTCACCTGAAGATGTGGGGTGCGAGCAATGACGATGGAGCAACAGCGGCGCGCGTGCAGCCGCATCAGATCCACGTCGTCTTGTAGTACTTGCGGATGTGTTCGCTCAGCCGGTAACCGGTGGCGCCGTCATCCGCGGCGTCGGTTGCGAGTGTGGCCGGAGCAGTGGGCGCTTGCACCAGATGGCCGGTTGTCGCGGCAGTGCCTGCAGCTGCGGCTGCAACCGCCGCCCCCATCAGGAAGCGGCGGCGAGTAGGTGCAGCATCAGCGGAATCCGCTTCTGGGCGCGCGTGAGGGACGGTGTTCAGACCTGGCATTTCGATGCTCCCCGGCTCTTTGAAACCGATGACCGAATGTAATAGGAATTTTCCAACACATTTTAGGAGTAACGGCATGGGAAAACCATGCCCAAAACCCCTCACCGAGGGATTTTCCTGACGATTTACCGATGAATTTTTTCAATGAGTCGGATTTGAACCGGAGCGCCGTGACGCTGACCCGGCGTGGCTCTTCGGCGTCCGCTTATTTTTTAGGCAGCCGAGACGACGGCTGTCATGCCAATTCAAGGGCGAGCCGCTCCACGTCAAAAAACGCTTTCGCCAATCCCGCCACATCGGCATAGAGCGCGGCGCGCGGATGCTGCAATACAGCATCGCAAGCCGTATCGACCCACGGGGCCAGATGACGCTGGAAAAATGCGCGCTGCTCTTCGATGCGGGCCACGGCAACGTCGTCCCCGGCGATGAGGTAACGCATGACCTCGCACAGGGTCGCGAGATGGTCTTCGGTTTCCGTGATGCCCTCGGCGCGCTCCAGGCCGTGGCGGCGCAGGTCGTCGCGCAATACCACGAGCGGCTTCTCGTTCATGAAACCGGCCTGGTAGTACGAGCCGTACAAGAACACTTCGGGCTTGCCGACGCCGATAAACAGTTCGGTGTATTCGTCGTCGGCCTGTTCGGCGGTGGTCTGGCCTGCGCGGGCGACAAGCTTTCGCCAGGCCTGGGTGAGAGCACTACTGGCGGCGGCTTGCGCATCGGCCGCGGCGATATCGCCGTCGCCTATCGGGTCCAGCGGCGCGGCCGCGATGCGCTGCAGCAAATCGGCGTCTGCCGCGTGGAAGAACAGCGTGGCCAGCAGGCCGTACAGGTCGGCACGGGCGAGATCCTCAGCGCTGTCGGCGGGCGTGGCGGCGGGCTGGAATTGCAGGGGCTGGGCGTCGGTCATGGGATCAGAGATCGGCTTCAATGCGCGGCTTCAATGCGCGGTTTTCAGTGCGGGGCGCCGGGGCGTTCGCCGTTCTGCATCATGTCGATCACGCGGCAATCGCTGCACATCTTGAGGCGCTCGGCGGCGGCGCCGGAGAACGCCGGATGCGCGCCCAGCTTGGCCAGCATCGTCGCGACCATCTGCGCGGTGCCGAACGGCTTGTTGCAGCGGATGCAGTGGAACGGCTGCGCCTCGTTGAGCGTGGCCGATTGGCGGGCTTCTGCCGACAGGTTCAAACGCGGCACGAGGGCGATGGCGCTTTCAGGGCACGTGGTCTCGCACAGGCCGCATTGGACGCAGTTGCGCTCGATCATGGCCAGCACGGGCCGCTCGGCCTGATCACGCAGCGCCTGCGACGGGCACGCGCCCACGCAAGCCATGCACAGCGTGCAGCGTTCGCGGTTCACGGTGATGGCGCCAAACGGCGCACCGGCTGGCAGCGGGATGATGGCCTCAATGGCCTTGGCGTGGCGTGCAAGATGGTCGAGCGCGAAATCGAGTGCCTCGCGCTTGGCAGCGGCCACCGCGAAGGTGGCGGCCGGCATGTCACGGCGAAAGCCACGCAGGGGGCCCGAAACATCAGCACCACTGAGGCGCGCGTCGAGCGCAGCGGCATCCGCCACGTCGATCAACACCACACCCGCCGCACCCGCCGGTTCGCCAAGCCCCTCCAGCACGGCCTGCGCCACGGCGACCTGCTCGGCGAGCATCGCACGGTACTGCGGTGCGTCGTCTTCCGTCAGGAGAATGGCGATGCGCGCGGCGCCGTAAGCCAATGCGGAGAGCCACAGGTCCAAACCCGTCGATGCCGAATGGAAGACCTCGACGGGCAGCACATTCACGGGCACGCCCTGGGCCTTGCCGATACGCGCGGCACGGCCCAGTTGCTCGATCAGCGTGCGGCCCCGCCCACCGTTATGCAGCAGAACCACGGCATCACGCCCACCCGCCGATGCATACGTGCCGAGCAGCGTCTTCAGCTTGCGCCCCTGGTACGGCGCGCTCGGATAGGCATAGGTGATGGCGCCGGTCGGACACGCGGTCGTACACGCACCGCAGCCCACACAGAGATTGGGCGTGACGCGCACGCTGCCGCGGCCGTCCTTCCACTGCGACGCAATCGCCGACGCCGAACACACGTCCACGCAAGCGTTGCAGCCCACTTGGCCGTTACGCCCGTGCGCGCAGATCGATTCCTTGTACTGGAAGAACTTGGGCTTCTCGAACTCCCCCACCATCTGCAGCAACGCCAGCGATGCCGTCAGTTGGCGGCCCGCGTCTGCGCCCGCATGGAAGTAGCCCTGCGGCGGCTGGTGCTGGGCAAACGCCGGCGCGTCGTTCAGATCGAAGATCAGGTCGAATTGGCCCGATAGCGCCTGCGGTGCATCCACACGGTTGAAATCGATGGCCAACGCATCGCCGCACGCCTTGACGCACGCGCGATGGTCGCGGCATGCATCCAGATCGATCTGGTAGAGCGCGTCGATGGCGCCTTCGGGGCAGACATCAATGCAGGCGTTGCAGCGCGTGCAGCGGTCCAGGTCAATCGGATTGCGGTTGCGCCACTTCACCTCGAACGCGCCGAGCCAGCCGTTCACCTGCGCCAGCTCGCCCGCGTGGACCGGCCAGCGGCGCTCCATCGGCGGGACAAACGGACCCCTTGCGCGATCGCGCCCGGTGACGAGCACCGCCACGCTCAGTTGGTCGGCCAGCCGTTCCGCCCACGGCATGGCACGCTCGGCAGGACCGATGATCAGCACGTTGCCGTCGGAGCGGTAGTCGACCACCGGCACTGGCTCCGGCGCCGGCAAGCCAGCGACGGCCAGCAGTGCCGCTGTCTTGGCACGGAAACCGCGCGCATCGCGTTTGGCGCCTGCCGACCACCCGCCCGTTTCGCGCACGTTGACGAAATGGATCGGTGCGGTCACACCCTCATGCTGCGCGGCCACTTCTGCAAACAGCGCCTTTTCCTGCGTGCAGGCGACGACGACGCCTTCCGTGCCATCCAGCGCCTGTGTGAACGCGCCGATCTCGCGGCGGCACAGCAGGTGGTGCGTCTTGCTGGGGGCGTCGATAGCGGCGTCAGACGCGCGCAGGGCGTCGCCCACCGCATCGGCATCGATCGGCATGGTGTGATTGCAACTGCAGAGCAGTGTCGGCATGGATTTGTGCGTGAGCGCCCACGTGCATGGCGCAGGCTGTGGAGACATGGCAGCACGGTCTTTGCCGCGCGGCCTTCTTTTTATTCTACGGACGGCGGCTTAACGCCGCCATGCGGGGTTGCCTGCGCCGGGTCATCAACGCGGGGCGACTCGGCATCGGCAGGTTCAGGCGGCATCTCGCCCGTGACCAGAGGTGCAGCGGCCGATACCGGTTCGATTCCTGGCGGCGCAGCCACATCCTCGTCCAGCGGCTCGAACAACCGCAATTCCGCCGTGTGCCGCAACTCGCGCAACATCTCGGGCGGGATCGGGTCGGGCTGCGAATAGTCGTCGATGTAGGTATCGAGCCCGTCCATCACATTGAAGTGCGGATCGGCGAAGAGCTTCTTGAGCGCGGCACGCTTGACGGCTTCGTCCACCCCGTGCGCGACGAAGGGCGAGAAATCATCGGATGGCGTCAACTTGGAGGCGTCTTCCAGAGTGAGCGGGGGTGCCGCTTCGGGCGTAGGCTCGGCCGTCGACGCTTCAGGCACGACGACGGGGGCCGGCTCGGCGGGCGGTGCCGCTTCCGGTTCGGGCTCGCCCCGCCGTTCGGCGGCCTTGCGGCGCGACCAGCGCGAGAGGAAGGTTTCGTCGCTCACAGCAGTCTCGCTCAGAACTTCGCGCGGTCTTCCGGCGGCAGGAACGACTCCGGCCGGCGCCGCTTCTTCGGCTCCGGCCGGTAGTTTTCTGCCACGTACGCCTGCAGCCACTCCAGCGCCGCGGCGTCCAACGGCACGTTTTCAACCGTCTCGCCACCGTCCAGCCAGCGGCCAGCCTCGTTGTAACTGAGCGAAACCGTATGCGGAATCGCGCGGCCTTCGTCCGCTGTGCCAGCCTCACCCAGACGCCACAGTACAAACCAGCAGGGCGCGGCTGAGGTCACGTTCAAGTAATAACCCTCGGCCTCGTCGCGAAACAACGTGACGGAAAAGCCGGGCGTGAGCCAGCGCTCTTCGCCGGACCCATCTTCGGCACGGTCCAGGCAGCGCGGCGCCGTGCCGTATTCGCCAAGGTCGGGAACGACCGCCTCCAGCCGCCATTGGAACGGCTGCCAACGGTTGGCCGTGGGGCGGCGGCACAACACCACCGCCACCCGCACAGAGGGGCGATCAGCAGGCAGCGGCGACGTGGTTTCCATGGCGTCAGGTGTTCTGCACGACGATGGACGGGAACTTGCTCGTCATGTCCTTCGCCTTTTCGGCCACGGCGATGGCGACGCGGCGTGCGATCTGCTTGTAGACGCCGGCAATGGCGCCGTCGGGGTCGGCCACTACAGTCGGGCGGCCCGAATCGGCCTGCTCACGGATGGACAAGTTCAGCGGCAGGCTACCGAGGAACGGCACGCCGTATTGTTCGCACATCTTCTCGCCACCGCCGGCGCCGAAGATGTGTTCGGTGTGGCCGCAGTTCGGGCAGCAGTAGACCGCCATGTTCTCGACCACGCCGATGATGGGAATTCCCACCTTTTCGAACATCTTCAGGCCCTTCTTGGCGTCGAGCAGCGCGATGTCCTGCGGCGTGGTGACGATCACCGCGCCCGTCACGGGCACCTTCTGCGATAGCGTGAGCTGGATGTCGCCCGTGCCCGGCGGCATGTCGACGATGAGGTAATCCAGATCGCGCCAGTTCGTCTGCTTGAGCAGTTGCTCGAGCGCCGAGGTCACCATCGGACCGCGCCAGACCATCGGGTTGTCCTGCTCGATCAGGAAACCGATTGAGTTGGCCTGCAGGCCATGGCCCTCCATCGGTTCCATCGTCTTGCCGTCGGCCGACTCCGGCTGGCCCTGGATGCCCAGCATCATCGGCTGGCTCGGGCCGTAGATATCGGCGTCAAGAATGCCGACATTCGCCCCTTCCGCCGACAGCGCCAGCGCCAGATTCACGGCGGTGGTCGACTTGCCCACGCCGCCCTTGCCCGACGCCACGGCGATGATGTTCTTCACATTCGGCATCAGATGCACGCCGCGCTGCACGGCGTGCGCGACGATCTTCATCGACACCTGCACGCTCACATTTTCGACACCCTGCACCTGGCGCAGCGCCCCGATCACCAGCTTGCGGATCGGTTCGAACTGGCTCTTGGCGGGGTAGCCGAGTTCCACGTCGAGCGCCACCTCGCCGCCATCGACCCGGATGTTGCGCGCCGATTTGGACGACACAAGGTCGCGCCCGGTATTGGGATCCACCACGCCGCGCAGGGCTTCGGTGATCTGTTCGATGGTTACGCTCAACATTTGCTCCAGAAATCTAATGCGAATGGGGGACGAGCCAACGGTGACGCGGCATGAACTTTGCGGCGCCCTGGCCACTCTATGTACTGTTTTGCTATTGTATTTTGCCGGCGCATCGTTCGTCCGATTCCCCCTCAATATCCCTCCGATGCGCCGGATATCGGCAAACCCACAAGAACCGATCCCGTTACCCGTAGGAGAAACCATGAAAGCCAAGCTTATTTCCGTCTCGCTGATCGCCCTGCTGGCCGCCGGCTGCGCCACCGAGCAGCAAAACCAGACCGCCATGGGCACCGGCGTTGGCGCGGCCGTGGGCGCTGGCATCGGCGCGCTGGTCGGCAACGGCAAGGGTGCCGCCATTGGCGGTGCGCTGGGCGCGGCAACCGGTGCTGCCGTCGGCTACAACTGGGGGGCAATCAAGTCCAAGCTGGCTGGCGATACGGCCGGCACGGGCACGCAGATTTCGGAGCAGCCCGACGGCTCGCTCAAGCTGAACATTCCGAGCCAGGTCTCGTTCGATACCGACAGCGCGGTGATCAAGCCGTCGTTCCGCGGCCCGTTGGATAGCGTGGCACAAACGCTCACGCAACATCCGGAACTGGCCGCCAATGTGGTCGGCCACACGGACAGCACCGGCAACCCGAACTACAACATGACGCTGTCGCAAAAGCGCGCGCAGAGCGTGGCGAGCTACCTGACGGACCGCGGCGTGGCCCGCAATCGCCTGTCCGCCGAAGGCCGAGGCCAGAATCAGCCCGTTGCCGACAACGCCACCGAGGCTGGCCGCGCCCAAAATCGCCGCGTCGAAATTTATTTGAAACCAATTCAGGGGTAACCCTGTCATAGAAAACAGGTGCCGCTTGCCACGCGTTGCTGGCTCGCGATGCGTGGCTGACCTCCCGGGCGGTACCTGATTTCTCCTCCTTTTCCGTTGTGGAAAGCTGCGCCGGCACTGACCGGCGCTTTTTTTTGGGCCCACACCGTCCGCGGCATTCTGACGCATACGCCAAGCGCATGATCGCACCCGCCGTTCCACAGATTCGTCCGCGACCGGCCTGAGACCGCCGGCCGCGCTAAAATATGCGCTTCTCCGCGCGCCGCGCCCTGTCTGCGGCCCGCCCGCACCTTTCTGGCCTGCCCATGTCCGAACGTCGCATCCTCGTCACTTCCGCCCTGCCTTATGCCAACGGCCCGATTCACATCGGCCACCTGGTCGAGTACATCCAGACCGATATCTGGGTGCGCTTCCAACGCATGCGCGGCCACGAGACGTACTACGTGGGCGCCGACGACACACACGGCACGCCCGTCATGCTGCGTGCCGAAAAAGAAGGCCTGACCCCGCGTCAACTGATCGAACGCGTCTGGACGGAACACAAACGCGACTTCGACAACTTCCTCGTCTCGTTCGACAACTACTACAGCACCGACTCCGACGAAAACAAGGAGCTGTGCCAAAACGTCTACCTCAAGCTCAAGGAAGCCGGCCTGATCGACGTGCGCGAGGTCGAGCAGTTCTACGACCCGGTCAAGGAGATGTTCCTGCCGGACCGTTTCATCAAGGGCGAATGCCCGAAGTGCGGCGCAAAAGATCAGTACGGCGATTCGTGCGAAGTCTGCGGCGCAACCTACCAGCCGACCGACCTGAAGAACCCATACTCCGTGGTGTCGGGCGCGACCCCGGTGCGCAAGTCGTCGGAACACTACTTCTTCAAGCTGTCCGACCCGCGCTGCGAGAACTTCCTGCGCGACTGGGTGGCAGACCTGGCGCAGCCCGAAGCCACCAACAAGATGCGTGAGTGGCTCGGCGAGGAAGGCGAGGCCAAGCTCTCGGACTGGGACATCTCGCGTGATGCACCGTACTTCGGCTTCGAGATTCCGGGCGCGCCGGGCAAGTACTTCTATGTGTGGCTGGATGCGCCGGTCGGCTACTACGCCAGCTTCAAGAACCTGTGCGCCAAGCGCGGTCTCGATTTCGACGCGTGGATCAACGAACACTCGACCACCGAGCAGTACCACTTCATCGGCAAGGACATCCTCTATTTCCACACGCTGTTCTGGCCGGCGATGCTCAAGTTCTCCGGCCACCGCACACCGACCAACGTGTTCGCCCACGGCTTCCTGACCGTGGACGGCGCCAAGATGAGCAAGTCGCGCGGCACGTTCATCACCGCACAGAGCTACATCGACACCGGCCTGAATCCGGAATGGCTGCGCTACTACTTCGCCGCCAAGCTGAACGCGACGATGGAAGACCTGGATCTGAACCTGGACGATTTTATCGCCCGTGTGAACAGCGACCTGGTGGGCAAGTTCGTCAACATCGCCAGCCGTTCGGCGGGGTTCCTGGTCAAGCGCTTCGAAGGCCGCGTGAGCGACGCCGCGCTGGGCCATCCGCTGATGGTGCAACTGCGCGAAGCCGCCCCGCAGATCGCCGACCTGTACGAAAAGCGCGAGTACAGCAAGGCGCTGCGTGCCGTGATGGAGCTGGCCGACGCCGTCAATGCATTCGTCGACACCGAAAAGCCGTGGGATCTGGCCAAGGACGAGGCCCACCGCGAAAAGCTGCACGCCGCGTGCTCGGTCGCGCTGGAAGCGTTCCGCCTGCTGGCCGTGTACCTCAAGCCGATTCTGCCGACCACGGTGGAGCGCATCGAGGCGTTCCTCAACGTTGAGCCGCTGACGTGGCGCTCGATCGACTCGCAACTGTTGTCCGCCAAGCCGATCCAACCGTACTCGCACCTGATGACGCGCGTGGACAAGAAGCAGGTGGATGCGCTGGTCGAAGCCAACCGCCAGTCGCTGCAGGCCACCGCCGATGCACCCGCTGCTGCCGCCAACGGTGCGGCCGCCATCGAACCGATGGCCGAAACCATCACCATCGACGACTTCGCCAAGATCGACCTGCGTGTCGCCAAGATCGTCGCCTGCCAGCGCGTGGAAGGATCGAACAAGCTGCTGCAGCTGACGCTGGATGTGGGTGAAGGACAGACGCGGAATGTGTTTTCGGGCATCCAGTCGGCATATGCACCGGAGGATCTCGTCGGCAAGCTGACCGTGATGGTTGCCAACCTGGCACCGCGCAAGATGAAGTTCGGGATGTCGGAAGGGATGGTGTTGGCGGCTTCGGCGGCTGATGAGAAGGCTCTGCCGGGGCTTTATATTCTTGAGCCGCATTCGGGGGCGGTGCCGGGGATGCGGGTGCGGTAATGGGTGTGTTTGGGATAGGCCTTGGTGGTGCATCCCTTGTTTCATCCCCTGCCGGGGCTGACTCAGTTTCTTTGGTCTTGCCCAAAGAAAGTAAGCAAAGAAATGCGCGCCCGAGATGGCGAAAGACTCCTTGAATTTATGTCGCAGGAAGGGGAAGGGAAAAACTCGCTTCGCTCAGACAGTTTCCCTTCCTTTTTCCTCCCTGCAACAGAAATTCAAGGCGCCATCTAGGGCAGGAAAGTCAAAGGACAAAAGCCGCACCATCTGGGCACAAGCGCAAACGACAAAGGCCAACCTCGCGACGGGTTGGCCTTTTCTTTTGACGTTAGGCCCTTGATAGCGCCTTGAATTTTCGTAAGCGGGCGGAAACAAGACGGGAAACTGTCTGAACGCAGCGAGTTTTTCCCGTCTCCGCCCGGTTACGGAAATTCAAGGGATGGGTCGCCATCTCGGGCGCGCCTTTCTTTTGCTTACTTTTCTTTGGCAAGACAAAGAAAAGTGAGTCGTGCCCGGCAGGGTACGAAACAGGGGATGCACCACAAAAAAGACCGGAGCCAACAACCCAAAAACCTCCTACCCCCCATTCAACCGGTCATCACTCCGCGAAGTCGTCGTAACACGCCCATCCGCCCCAAAGTGCACATTGAAGAAAGCCCGCTCGGTAGCGCTTTCCATCCACCGATAGCCCCAAACCTCTTCCTGCTTCAGCTTGAACACCTCGACCTTCCCCGGCTTGCCCAGCATCCGGCGGATGTCGTCCTTGGTCTGCCCCGCCCGCACGCGCCCAAAATTGTCGGCCGTCAACACCTGCTCGATCTTCTGCACGTGCCCGTCGGGCCCGATCGTCACCATCCACGTTGAAGTCCCTTCGGGTCCGCGCGGATACTCAAGCTGCCGCGTGCCGCCCTCGCTCTCCCAGATCATCTCGGGCTGGCCGGCGGTGGCCCTGACATCATCTTCGGTGGATTGCCCCACCACGATGCCCTTGAACAGCAGGTTGTCCGGCTTGGCCGACTGCCATGCACGCTTGGCAGCGTCGCCCACACGATCCACGGCCTGGTCGACCTTTTGCTGATCGCAGCCGAACAGCCCCAGCAATGAAGCCAGAACGCCCATGGTGACTCCTACTTGTGCGAGTTGACGAAGATGCGGCATGGAACTCCTCGTGCGAAACATGGACCCGCCGCCATTCTGGCAGCCGGGCCAACCGTTTACCAACGCTTGTTGAACAGGACCGACGCGCCATTGATCGTACCGCCGCGTGCCACCACCGACCAACGCCGCGAAAACTGCCACGTCAGTTTGACGATGGAATCGGCCGTCGACAGGCTCTGCTCGTAGCCAACGGTGATGCGCTCCGAGATTGCCTTGCCGAGGCTTACCACCTGCGGATCGGTCAGGCCTGCGGCGGACGGCCCGATCGAGAACTCGTCGAGCCCGAAGCGCCGTGCCACGTTCTTGCCCGCCACGTTGCCCAGCAGGCCGAGCGCCGCGCCTGACATCGCCTGCTGCTGACCCAGGCCGGCGTTCGATGCGCTATAGCCGAACATCAGCCACGAGAGCTTGTCTTCATCGGGCACGTTGGGTTCGGAGACAAGCGTGACGCGCGGCTGCCGCACCGTGCCGGTCACCTGCACGCCGGCTTCCACTTCCTGGTTACGGCGCATGGCGGTGATGTTGAACGACGGGTTGTTGATTGGCCCCACGAAGTTCAGCACGCCCCGTTCGATGGCCAGCTTGCGACCGAACGCCTCGTACGTGCTGCCCTCGCGCACGTAGATCGTACCGGTGCCGCGCAGGGGCACGAGCGGCTCGCTGTGCACGTGCATCTGGCCACCAAGTGACAGGTCTGCTCCGGCACCCTTGAAGCGGAAGTTGTCGCCAAAATCGACATCGACATCGACCACCGGGCTGAAGCGGCCAGCCGGCTTTTCTTCGCGTTTGACACCGCGTTCGGCCTGGTTGCGGGCGGCATCGGTGCGGCGGACGATGACCACGTCGTCGCCCAACGAAGGCGCGCCGTCCTTCGGCAGATCGAACAGGCCGCGGTCGACCTTGAACTTGCCGGTGATGGCCACGCGGTCATTGTCGTTTGCAATGCGCGCCTGGCCCGACAGCACCAGCGTGCGGTCCGGATCGGCAAAGAGCTGCAGCTTGTCGGCGACGATGGAGCCCGCGAGGTTCGGGTTCGCCTCGCCCAACTGCACGCGGCCCTGCGCACGCACGGTGCCGTCGCCGCCGTGGAACACCACCTCTTGCAGGTCGACCACGTTTTGGTCGAGCGCCACGCGCACGACCCCCTTGGTCAGGCGGATGCCCTGATCGTAAAGCGCCACGTCGATGTCCTGGCCGGTCAGGAAGCCGCTCACCTTGGGCGCACCCACCGTACCCGCAAATGTCAGGCTGGCCGCAAGCTGCCCGTCCGTTGCGACGTCCGGCCCCAGCAGGTCGCCGATGCTCTTGAGGTGCGGCAGGCTGATCGTCAAGCCGCCGGAGAGCGGCGACGTGGGTGCCATGAGCGCCAGGGAGCCCGGTCCCGGATCACGCACGAGCCCGACACCCGCATCAAGATAAAGATTGCCGACGCGCGTCGACTGCACATTCCCGCGCAGCCCGAGGCGCATGCCCTCGCCACGCGCTTCCACGGTCGCTTCGGTCAACCCCAATGCCGTGAAACCGCGGCCGGCATTGATGGACAGATCGCCGCTGCGGCGGGCGATGCGCGCCGTGCCGGTGGCCGTGCTGCCGAGATCCAGATCCCATTGCCCGTCGACGACGAGATCCGTGCGTACCGGCGGAGCCTGGCCCGTCCAGGCGCGCACAAGCTCCAGCACCCGCGCAATCTGCAAACCGTCGAAACGGCCGGCGCTGCGCACGTGGCCCTGGGCGGATTCGACACGCTCGATGTGGATGGGCGTCTGGTCCAGCGTCAGGTCCGCACGGCCCATCATCAGGCGACCGGGTGCCATCGCGAGCCTCACCGGAGCCGTAAGTTGCAGGTTGGGCGCACCCTGCGCCGACAGCGTGGAGATCGTGCCGTCCCACCCATCGCCGTCCTTGCCGGGCGTCAACGCCCCGTCGCCTGCCAGTGCAAACTTGAACGGCTGGTTGCGCACGTTGCCGTCGGCATCGGCGCGGAAGCGGTGGGCGCGGCGCGTGCCGTCCACCGTTGCATGCACTTCCCGCAACGACAGGCTCGGGCCCGTCACGCGCTGCGCGGTCAGCTCGACCAGCAATGGCCCATCGATCCCATCGCGGATCTGCGCCCGGCCGTTGGCGGTGTCGATCTTGTTTCCCTGATAGGCAAGCTGATTGGCGCGGAACGTGGCATCCACTTGCGGGCGCTTGATCGTGCCGGAGACATCCCCGGACAAGGTGACTGCCCCGCTCACGCCAAGCTGCAAGCGTGCGAGCTGCGGCGCATCGATGTCGACATGCATGCGATCGGCGGCAGCGCCGAAACTGCCGCGCAGGCTGGCCTTGTTGCCGGCCACGTCGAGCCTGGCGTCGCTGGGCAGCAGGCGTTCACCGCGCAGGTGGACGTTGCCGTCGCCGGTCATCGGCAAGCCTGCGTATTCGCTATCGCGCACGGAAAATTTGACGGCGGCGTCGATCGGCTCACCCAGCCTGCCGCGCGCATCGAACTCGGCGTTGATGCGGCCCTTGGCCACCTTGGCCAGCCGCGACGGATCGAACTCCGCCAGGTTGCCCTTGAAGGCGAACGACTGCGCGTCGTCATGCCTGAGCGTGCCCGCCAGCGTCAGCCGCGAGCGCCCCAGCGACACCTGGGCGCTCTCCACTGCAACCTGCGCCGCATCCAGCACGGCTTTCGCTTGCGCACGCATGTCCCCGCCCGCCAGATCAAGCGCCACGCGTTGCGTGCCACCCGCAAACTCCACGGTGATGGGGCCAGCAAGTTTCGTCTTCTCCAGCGATGCGTGAAGCGCCTGCAGATCGAGCTGGCGCACATCCACGCGAAGTGCGCCATGCCCCTTCTGCACATCGGCGCCACCCGTGAGCGCCGCGCCGCCCAGCAGACGCACATCCAGCCCGGTGAGCTGCTGATCGTTTTCGTTCAGCCGCACCTGCGCACGCAGCGATTGCAGCGGCAGCTTCTGCTTGTCGAGCGCGCCGGGCTGCGCGTTGTCGATCTGGATGGGGCCCGCCACCGTCAGCGTCTTGGCCTGCTCGTCGGGGCGCAGGTCCGCGTGGATCGACAACGACGCTTCGGGCGCGCTTGGCGCAAACGCACGCGGATTCACGTGTTCCGCCGACACCACGGCACGCGACAGCGGCAGCGCCCCGAACGGCGTGGCATCGATCAGTGCCTGCGCGGTCAGCTTGGCACCGGTGCCGGTAGCGTCGATATGCAGCGCTTCCAGCGAGCCCGACAACTGCGCCGACACCGAGGCGTCCTGCTTCTGGCCGTTGACCTCAAACTGCGTCGCGAGTGTTGCCGCACCGGTGAGCGGATATGGCCGCGTGCCGGTCATGCGCAGCGTGGCGGCCAGCTTGCCGGCGGGCGATTCCATGCCGTCGAGCAGCACATTGTGGTGCGTGCCGTCGCTGTGCAGGCTGCCGGCAATCGATTTCAACTCGCTGGTCGACGTGCCCTGCCGGATGGCGAGGCGGTCAACGGCGAGGCGGTCCACATCCAGCCCCAGCGGCAGCGCCAGCGAATCGGGCGGACCGCTCGGCGGGGTGGGCGGCGTCGGATGCAGGATCACCTCGACATTGCCCGCACGGAGATACGCGAAATGCGCATGCCACGGCCCGCGCGTGATGGCCCAGCGGCCTTCCACATGGTCGATGCGCACTTCCGTGCTGCCCGCACGCACGTGCAGATCCCGCAGCGAGAGCCCCTCGCGCACCGTACCGCCCTCCAGCTTGCCCGACACATAGGCGTTGCCGAAGCGCGTGGCGAGGGCCCACAACTGCGCCGTGCCGGATTGCGAATGGATGGCCCAGACCAGCCAGCCGGCGAGCCCCAGCACGATCGTCAGGACCAGGGCAGCAAAGGCACCGGACCAGCGCAGCGCGCGGCGGCCCCAGCCGCGCTTCGGACGCTCCGGACGTGGTGTAGCGGGTTGGTTCGATTCAGGCGTTTGCGGATCGGTCATCGTCATGATCAGAACGCGATGCCCAGCGACACGCTCGGCCGGAACTGCTTCTGCTGAATGCCGTAGGCCATGTCGAGCTGGATCGGCCCCACCGGGCTCTTCCAGCGCACGCCGACACCCACCCCATTGAACCAGCGGCGCTCCGACCAGTTGTCGGTGGCCGTGCCGGTATCCCAGAACACGGCGGCACCCCATTGCGGCAGGAACCAGCGTTGATATTCCAGCCCGCCGGTGACGAGGAACTTGGTCGGCAGCGTGCTGCCGTTGACGTCGTTACCGATGCTTTGGAAATCGTAGCCGCGCACCGACTGCGTGCCGCCCGTGCGGAAGCGCAGCGTGGCCGGTACCCCATCGCCGGCACCGGAGGTGATGACAGCGCCCAGCTCGCCGCGTGCGACGAAGATGTCTCGCTGCCCCACCGGCACGAACTGGCGGATGCGGCTGTACGACCGCACGAACGATTGGTCGGTCAGCACGCCTTTCACTGCCGCGCCGATCTGCGTGGTGATGATGTTGCCGCGGCGCGGAAACAGCGGGTCGTCCACATCGCGGCGCGTCCAGGCGAAACCCGGCACGAGCGCCTTGCTCAACTGGCGCTCGGCGCCTTCTGGCCGCAGGTCGTCATAGTAGAAATCAACGGTGAACGACGTCTCATAGATGCCGCGTACGCGCGTCTGCTTGAAGCCGGAGCGATAGCTGCGCGTCTCGGTGCCCGAGGTGTCGGTGCGGTCCATGCTGGTGTAGAGGCTGTTGACGTATTGCTTGTCGTCAGGCGGCACCGTCACGCCGGCAAACAGGTACTGGCGGCGTTGTTCGAGGCGGGCCTGCGTGTCGAGCACCCATGCCTTGCTGAACAGGTTCAGATATTGATAGCGCCCTTCCAGCGAGGCGCCCGTGTCCGTACCGTACCCCACACCGCTGGTGATGCGATTGGGCGGGTACTCACGCACGCGCACGCGCACCGGCGCGTTCACCGGGTTCTTCGGATCGTCGCCCAGGTCAACGATGGCGTTGGAGAAATACGGTTGCCCCTGGATGGCGGCCTGAAGTGACTGCAGTCGATCAGCCGAGTAATCCTCACCCACCCGCAACGGGTTCACGTGGTTGATGATGCTGAGGGGATAGCGCGACAAGCCCTGCACGTCCAGCGGCCCCAGCGTATATGCCGGACCGCTGTCATAGCCTACCGACAGGTCCGCCTTGCTTTCGTCCGGATCGACACGCGCCTGCGACGACGTCTGCTTGGCCGCGTAATAACGTTTGCTCTGCAGGGCGGCCAGACCGTCGTCCTTGGCTTTGTCCCAGCCTGCTTGGCGGAACGCCATCCCGTGCTGCAGGCTCCACGATTTTTTCAACTCGTCGATGCGCTTGGCGTCTTGCGTAACGGCGCCGCTGAAGTCGAGCGCCACATTGTCGATGGTGGTACGCGGGCCGGGCTCGACCTTCACGTTGACGATGCGGTGGTCCGGCGGGCCGTCCAGCTTCGCGGTCGCCTTCGGCACGAAATAGCCTTCGGCGGCCGTCAGCTTGGTGACCTGATCGCCAATGGTCTCGACCATGTACTGGAGCTGGTCGTCAGTGATGTCCTTTCGGTCTTTGTAGCGCGACAGGTCCAGATGGCGCTCAAGCAAGTCGCGAATGGACTTCGGCGCATCGATCTTGACGTCGTATTCAGCGTGCGCCCGGGCGCAGGCGAGGGACAGCACAAAGCCGGCCGCCAGCGCGGCGGCGGGCAAACCCAGAAGACGGAAGCGTGGTGGTCGGAACGGTCGCGATGGTCGATTGGAGCCGGTCATCGTGGCAAGCGTGGCGCCGCCCCACGGGCCGGCTGAGTCGAAGGAAAGGCGTATTTGACCATACCGCCCCCGGCGGGTGCCCAGGCAAATGCAACGAACGCGCCCTTCCGGATCGGCGGAAGGGGTTTCGCACGCGCCGTGCCCAAGGCCGTTACGACGGCCAATACGGTAAAATGCGCGGGTTTTCCGCCCGGTATCTTTCCGCGCGGGCAAGATCATCCAACATCACATACCGCCATGGCCCTGTACAAGTCCGAGATCACCCAGTTCCTGGAAGAACTCAAGACCCAGAAGCCCGACCTGGAAGCGCAACAGCGCCAAGGGCGCTCCCTGCTGTGGGACAAGGACCCGATCGACCTGGAAGAGCGTGCACGCGCCAAGGCAGCACGCGTAGCGCAAAAGCCGTACGTCTATTCGCTGGACTGATCGGCCGACCGGCCTTCAGCCCGCCAGGCGCCCGCCGCATGACCACTTCCGCGCAGGACAAGCTGCCACTGCCCGTCGAGCTGCCCAGCGTGGCGCCCGATCAGGATTCCACGCCCGCGCAGGTCGATGGCCTCGCCTTTGCACGGCTCTACGGCGAGCCGCTGTTCAAGCTTCCGCAGGATCTCTACATCCCGCCCGATGCGCTCGAGGTCTTCCTGGAAGCGTTCGAAGGGCCGCTGGATTTGCTGCTGTACCTGATCCGCCGCCAGAACTTCAATGTGCTGGACATTCCGCTGGCGCAGGTCACACGGCAGTATCTGGCGTACATCGAGCAGATTCGCGCGACCAACCTGGAGTTGGCCGCTGAGTACCTGCTGATGGCCGCCATGCTCATCGAGATCAAGTCGCGCATGCTGCTGCCGGTCAAGAAGACCGACGAAGGCGTGGAACCCGAAGACCCGCGCGCCGAGCTGGTGCGCCGCCTGCTCGAATACGAGCAGATGAAACTCGCCGCGCAAAAGCTGGACACCGTGCCGCAACTGGGCCGCGACTTCCTGCGCGCGCAGGTCTACATCGAGCAGAGCCTCGCGCCACGCTATCCCGACGTCAATTCCGACGACCTGCGTGCCGCGTGGGCCGACGTGCTGCGCCGGGCCAAGCTCACGCAGCACCACAAGATTTCGCGCGAAGAGCTGTCGGTGCGCGAGCACATGAGCCAGATCCTGCGCCGGCTGCAGCATGCACGGTTCATGGAGTTCACCGAGCTATTCGAAGACGCCATCCAGTCCGGCAAGGGCGCGCCCATCGTGGTCGTCAACTTTGTCGCCATGCTCGAGCTTTCACGCGAATCGCTGCTCGAAATCACGCAGGCCGAACCGTACGCGCCCATTTACGTGCGCCTCGCCTATTCTCCGACGTAATTCGTCCGACCCGAATCGGGCCGAATCACACAACAACTATGAAAGTCATCTCGTCGATCCAGGAACTGCGCGATCAGCTGCGCGGCCAGAACCGCGTCGCCTTCGTGCCGACCATGGGCAACCTGCATGAAGGCCACCTGAGCCTGATGCGCCTGGCGCGCCAGCACGGCGACCCGGTGGTGGCGTCCATTTTCGTGAACCGCCTGCAGTTCGGCCCGAACGAAGATTTCGACAAATACCCGCGCACGCTGCAGGACGACATCGAAAAACTGCAGAAGGAAGGCGTGTACGTGTTGTTTGCGCCCACCGAGCGCGACATGTACCCCGAGCCGCAGGAATATCGCGTCGAGCCGCCGCACGACCTTGGCGACACGCTCGAAGGCGAATTCCGCCCCGGCTTCTTCAAGGGCGTGTGCACGGTGGTGATGAAGCTGTTCTGCTGCGTGCAGCCGCGCGTGGCCGTGTTCGGCAAGAAGGACTACCAGCAGTTGATGATCGTGCGCCGCATGGCGCATCAGTTTGCGTTGCCGGTCGACATCGTCCCCGCCGAAACAGTCCGCGCGGATGATGGTCTGGCGCTGTCGTCGCGCAATGTCTACCTGACCAACGAAGAGCGCGCCGAAGCCCCTGAGCTGTACCGCACGCTGCATCAGGTGCGTCAGGACGTGCTGGAAACCGTGCTGCAGGGCCAGGCGTCGCACGAAGAGGTGACCACCAAGGCAATGGAATATCTGCGTGGCCGCGGCTGGCAACCCGACTACGTCGCCGTGCGCCGCCGCTCCGACCTGCGAGAACCGACGCCCGAGAACATCGCTGCCGGCGAACCCCTGGTCGTACTGACGGCTGCCAAACTTGGCAAGACGCGCCTGATCGATAACCTCGAAATCTGAGCGATGCGGCAGTCGCGTCCTACGACAAAGCCCGGCAATGCCGGGCTTTTTTCATGCCGCCGCCGACGTATCGGCAACACTGGCCTGCGGGGGCGATTCTCCGAGCCACTCGAGAATGCCGCTCCACTGCTCCACGTCTTTGGCCACGCGCGAGGGCGCCACGTCCCACAACGTCAGGCCATGTGCGGCCAGTTGTACGTAGTTCTGGGTATCGCGCAGATAGCCAAGGATGGGCACCTCCAGCCCCTGTACGAAACGTTGAAGCTGCTCAGCGGCGCGCGTGCGCATATCCACGCGCATGCCGACCACGCCGAGCTTGACCTCGCCATGGCGCACCGGCTTTTCATCGGCCAGTTTGCGCAGGAAGGTCTGCGTGGCCAGGATGTCGAACATGGAGGGCTGCAACGGCACGATTACGTAGCCGGACATCTTGACGAGATCCGCTAGCCGCCAGCCGTGGAGGCCCGCCGGCGTATCGAGCACCACGTGCGTCATACCCTTGGGCGGCTTGGCGATGTGGTCGGCGTTGATTTCCCAGGTGCGGATAGGCTTGGCGGTCTCGGGGCGCAGCGCCAGCCACTCGCGTGAGGACTGCTGGCGGTCGGTGTCGCCCAGCATCACGGCGTGATCCCGCGCGGCAAAGTAGCCGGCCAGATTGGTCGCCAGCGTGCTTTTGCCCACCCCGCCCTTCGGATTCGCTACAACGGCCACCGGCATGCCTGCCTCCTTGCGCTCGTCGAACCATGTGCCGAGTCGATCACTCGGCGGATCTGCCCATCCGCCAATTATGGCTCAGCCCGCACGTGGCAGCGTTCGGAAGAGCGCAGCGAGGTCCAGATGCGCTTCGCACGTGTCGGCCAGACGTTCGAGCGATGCTTCACGCAAGGCAGCATAGTCCTGCGCCCGCGCATCGCTCACACCGGCCCAGGCGAGCAACGCGCGGCACGCCTCGGGCGCGTCGAACAAGCCGTGCAGGTAAGTCGCCAGGATCTGCCCGTCGGCGGAGATCGCGCCATCTGCGCGGCCATCGTCCAGTTGAACGGCGGGGCGCGCAAGAGCCGCCCCCACGGTCACGCCCATGTGGATTTCATAGCCTTCGATGGCCGCACCGCTTTCGGCCAAGGTGCCGCGCACCTGACGCAACTGCTTGGCCGGCTCCAACGTGGTCTCGAAATCCAGATAGCCCAGACCCTGGACGCTGCCAGCTGCGCCCTCCAGCCCGTTCGGATCATGCAGGCGCCGCCCCAGCATCTGCATGCCGCCGCAGATGCCGATCAGCTTGCCTCCATAGCGCAGATGCCGCGCGATGGCCGCATCCCAGCCGTTGGCGCGCAGCCAGGCGAGATCGGCCTGCACGCTCTTGCTGCCGGGCAGGATGATGAGGTCGGCGGGCGGAATCGGCTGGCCAGGACCGACCAGGCGGACGTCCACCTGGGGGTGCGCGCGCAGCGCGTCGAAATCGGTGTGATTGGACACGCGCGGCAACACCGGAATGACGACGCGCAGCGCATCGGCCGAGGCTGCGCGCTGTGCCGTCTGCACCGCGTCTTCTGCGTCGAGGTGCAGGCCGTGCAGATACGGCAGCACGCCAAACACCGGCTTGCCCGTCTGCGCGGTCAGCCAGTCGAGCCCGGGCGTCAGCAATGAAATGTCGCCGCGAAACCGGTTGATGACGAAGCCCGCCACGCGCGCGCGCTCGCTTTCTGACAGGCAAGCGAGCGTGCCGAGCAGGTGCGCGAACACGCCGCCGCGATCGATGTCGGCGACGAGCACGACGGGGCAATCGACGGCTTCGGCAAAACCCATGTTGGCGATGTCGCGGTCGCGCAGGTTGACCTCCGCCGGGCTGCCGGCGCCCTCTACCAGCACAAGGTCGTAACGCGCACGCAGCCGTGTGTGCGATTCGAGCACGGCAGCCATGGCGGTGGGCTTGTAGTCGTGATACGCACGGGCGTCGAGGTCGCAGCGCGCCTGGCCGTGGATGATGATCTGGGCACCGGTGTCGCTGTTGGGCTTGAGCAGCACGGGGTTCATGTCGACCGTGGGCGCGACGCCCGCCGCCTGCGCCTGCAGGGCCTGGGCGCGGCCGATCTCGCCGCCATCTGCGGTGACGGCGCTGTTGAGCGCCATGTTCTGCGGCTTGAACGGCGCCACGCGCACACCGGCGCGATGCGCGACACGGCACAGGCCGGCGACCAGCGTGCTCTTGCCGGCATCGGACGTGGTGCCCTGGATCATCAGCGTGCCCCGAAGCGATGTGGGCGACACAGGAAATGGAGCTTTCGACATGCGCGGATTATCGCACCGGCGTTATCGTGCCTGGCTGCTCCGCCCCCGCTAAAATGCCGGAATGTCACGCCGCCTCACACTCGTTCTCGGGGGTGCCCGCTCAGGCAAGAGCCACCACGCCGAACAGCTCGCGCTGCAATGCGCGGGGGCCGTCACGTACGTTGCCACCGCCGGCGAGGGCGATGAAGAAATGCAATTGCGCGTGGCCCTGCATCGCGCACGCCGCCCGGCGAATTGGGGGCTGGTCGAAGAGCCCGTGCACCTGGCCGAAGCGCTCTACACGCACGCGCAGCACGGTGGCTGTGTGCTGGTCGATTGCATGACGCTGTGGCTCAACAATCTGCTCTTCTCAGAGCATCACGAATACCCCGAGACAGGCCTCGTCACGCCGCCCGAAGCCTGGACGGCCGAGATTGACGCGCTGCTCACCGCCCTGCCGCTGCTGCCCGGCGAGGTGATCCTCGTCAGCAACGAAATCGGCCTGGGCGTGGTGCCGATGGGCGCTGTCACGCGGTTCTACGTGGACGAACTGGGCCGGCTGAACCAACGCCTAGCCGCACTGGCCGACCACGTGCATCTGCTGGTGGCCGGCATTCCGATGGTGGTCAAGGGGCCGGCACTCGGCGCGGCACCGTGAGCTTATCGTCGGTGGGCGTGTTCGATCTCGGGTGGACGCTCGTGACGCTGGCCGCGCTTGCGGGCGTGCTGCTCGACCGGCTGTTCGGAGAGGTGCCGCGCTGGCATCCGTTGGTCGGCTTCGGGCGCCTCGCCAAAGCCATTGAGCGCTGGATGAATCGCGCACCGGCCGCGGTATCGTGGTCGCGCCTCGTAGGCGTCGTTGCATGGGCGATCGCCGTGTTGCCGCCCGTGCTGCTTGCAGGATGGCTCGTCGGCGGGGCGCGTGATGTGTCGCCCTGGCTGGTGGCAGCGCTTGATGCCGTTGCGCTCTATTTCGCCATTGGCGCGCGCAGCCTGCATGAACACATTGCCCCGATCGCGCTTGCCCTGCGCGATGCGGATGTTCCGCGCGCACGCGCCCTAGCATCGCGCATCGTCTCGCGTGACCTCACGCAAGCCACGGATGAGCCCATCGCACGCGCCGCCGTGGAATCTGCACTAGAGAATGGCAGCGATGCCATCTTCGCCCCGCTGTTTTGGCTCGTCGTGGCGGGCGCGCCGGGCGTGGTGCTGTATCGGTTGGCCAACACGCTCGATGCAATGTGGGGCTACCGCAATGCGCGCTTTACCGGCTTCGGCTGGGCGGCCGCGCGCATCGACGACGTGCTCAACTGGATTCCCGCCCGCCTCACGGCAATCAGCTATGCGCTGCTTGGCCACACCGCCGATGCGCTGAACTGCTGGCGCACGCAAGCGCCGCAATGGTCTAGCCCCAACGCCGGCCCGGTGATGGCCGCAGGCGCCGGCAGCCTGCGCGTTCAGCTCGGGGGCGCAGCACGCTACGAAGGCGTGGAAGAAGCGCGCCCGTCGCTCGGCACGGGCGAGACAGCAACAGCAGCAGATATCGCACGCGCGTTGACGCTCGTGACGCGCACGTTGTGGTTGTGGCTCGGCGCACTTGGCTTGATTGCAACGCTGGCGTGGGGCCTGTCGTGAGCGGCATCGTCCACGGCGGCAATCTCGCGGCCGCACGCGCGCTGTATGGGGAGCCTGCCGGCGGCTGGCTGGACCTCTCCACGGGCATCAATCCGCATGGCTACCCCATCCCGCCGATTCCACCCGATGCGTGGTTGCGCCTGCCCGAAGACGACGGCCTCGAAGCGCTAGCCGCCGCGCACTACGGCGTGACCGACGCGCGCGCAGTGCTGGCGGTTGCAGGTTCGCAGGCGGCGATCCGCACGCTGCCGACCCTGCTGCCGCGCGGGCGTGCCGGCATCGCGCAGATCGGCTACAGCGAATACGCGCCCGCCTTTGCACGCGCCGGCCACGACGTTGTGCCGCTGCCCGAAGGGGCCTTTCTCGGCGATCTGCCGAACGACGTACGCCACCTGGTTGTCGTCAACCCGAACAACCCCACGGCACGCTTGCTGCCTTCAGCAACGCTGGGCGATTGGCACACGCGCCTACAGGCGCGCGGCGGCACGTTGATCGTGGACGAGGCGTTTATCGAAGCGCTCGACGATGGCCCCACTTTGGCACCCCTTGCCGGCACGCCGGGGCTCGTGGTGTTGCGCTCGATCGGAAAGTTCTACGGGCTGGCGGGCGCCCGCATCGGCTTCGCGCTTGCAGCACCGGAACGGCTGGCCGCACTGCGCGACGCGTTGGGGCACTGGACCGTCAACGGCCCGGCGCGTGCCGTCGTGCGTGCGGCGCTGGCCGATACCGCCTGGCAAGCTGCCACCCGGGCGCAACTGCAGCTTGCGGGCAGGCGGCTTTCGACGTTGCTTGATCGCCACGGGTTGCCGAATGCCGCAACACCGCTGTTTGCCTGGGCACCCGGCGCATATGCGCAGGCGCTGCACGCATGCCTGGCGCGCCTCGGCATCTGGACGCGCCTGTTCGATGCACCCGTCAACGGCTTGCGCTTCGGCCTGCCCCCGGACGAGACTGGCTGGCAACGCCTTGCCGATGCGCTAGCATCGCTGTCGCACTCCGCTTGAACTGCCCCCCCGATGCCCGATCGTCTCTCTCGCCTCACCCGTCGCCTGTATGTGTGCGGCCTGTCTGCCATTGCGGTCACGATCGCTGCCGCACCGGCATGTGCTGCCATTTCCGTCACAGACGATAGCGGCGCCACCGTGACGCTGCAGCGCCCCGCCCAACGCATCGTCAGCCTCGCTCCACATGCGACCGAGCTGCTGTTCGCGGCAGGCGGCGGTGGCCGCATCGTCGGCACCGTGGCTTACAGCGACTACCCGCCAGCCGCACGCGACATTCCCCACGTGGGGGATAACCGCTCGCTCGATCTGGAGCGCATCGCTGCCCTCAAGCCTGATCTGGTTGTGGTCTGGCGCCACGGCAACGCGCAAAAGCAGATCGACCGCCTGCGTGCGCTCGGCATTCCGCTGTTCTTCTCTGAGCCGCATCGCATGCGCGATATTCCGCGCTCGATCGAGGCGCTCGGCACACTGCTCGACACGCGCGCGAGCGCGCACGACGCCGCGCAGCAATTCCGCCAACGCGCCGATACGCTGCGCCAACGCTACGCGAGCCGGCCGCCGGTTTCGGTGTTCTATCAGGTATGGGAACAGCCGCTGATGACGCTCAACGGCCAGCACATTTTCTCTGACGTGCTGGCGCTGTGCGGCGGCCGGAATGTGTTTGCCGGCGAGCCCTTGCTGGTGCCGACCGTTTCGCCCGAGGCCGTGATCGCAGCCAACCCCGAAGTGCTGCTCACCGCGAGCATGGGCGCCACGCAAGGCAGCCGTCCGATCGACACGCTTGACGCTTGGAAACGCTGGCCGCAATTGCTGGCGGTGCAACGTGGCAATCTCTTCAGCATCAACGGTGACCTGATCAACCGCTTCGGCCCGCGCCTGGTGGAAGCCGCAACGCTGTTGTGCGAAGACCTGGAACAAGCCCGAGCGCGGCGCCTCGGCTCGCAAGCCACCAACGGGCAGGGGCGCTAAACAACGCGCGGGTCAACGGTTCCAGAACAGCAGCACCGGCAACGTGTCGGGCAGCACGCGAAAGCCGCAGGCTGCGCCCCAATGCAACGGCCATTGCAGCGTCTCGGCCAGGGGCCGTTGCAACCAGTGCGCCGCGAGCGCTCGCATACAGCCGGCATGCGTGACGGCCCACACGCACGAGCCCGGCATCGCAGTCGTTGCCTCGGCCCACCTCGTGACGCGCGCCAACAATTCTGCCGCCGACTCCCCGCCATGCGGATTGCCGCGCACGAGATCGCGCGCCCACTGGTCGATTTCCGCACGGGGGATGTCATCCCACTGGCAACCTTCCCAGGCGCCAAAGTCGAGTTCCATCAATTGCGCATCCAGTTCGACCGTGGGAAGCCGCGCCGCCCGCGCCATCGCTTCGGCGGTGAGGCGGCTGCGTCGCAATGGGCTTGCCAGCAGACGATGCGGCGTGTGCGCGGCAAGCTTTTCGACGATGGCCGCCGGCTCCGGGTCCATCGGCGAGGCCAGCTCCAGATCGGTGCGGCCATAGCAGAGACCTGCCGTCATGGCGGGCCGCGCGTGGCGGATCAGGATGACATCCATGCCAGCACTCCCCACAGAATCAGCAGCTCGAACATCTGCTGCGCCATGCCCAGACAATCGCCGGTGATGCCGCCGACGCGGCGCACGAAATAGCGGCCCAGCAGCCAGCGCGCGACGATCAAGCCGAGCACGATGAGCGCCGCGCACATCGGCCCGAACCACAGTAGAGGCACGACACCGAACGCGCCAGCCCATAACGCGTCGCTCCATCGCATCCGTTGCGCCACCGGCTTGGCCTTGCCTTCCGCCCGCACGTAGTCATGCGTGAGCAGGTAGCTGACGGCGGCGGCGCGGCTGGCAGCGTGCGCCGCCACCATTGCCGCGAGGATGCCAATGCCGTGCGGCGCCATCGCGCTCAGCAATTGCCACTTCAGCAGCAGCGCCATGCACACGGCAATCGCCCCAAACGCGCCGATGCGCGAGTCGTGCATGATGCGCAACCGGTCTTCAGGCGTGTAGCCGCCGCCAAAGCCGTCGGCGCAATCGGCCAGACCGTCTTCGTGAAACGCGCCGGTCAGCAACAGCGTCGCCACCATCGACACGGCCACCGCCACACCTGGCGCGGTCACCGTGTGTGACACGAGCCAGTACACCACGGCTGCCACGGCGCCCACCAGCCACCCGATCAGCGGAAAGTAGCGCGCCGCGCGATTCAACCCCGCTTGCGAGAACCCGACCGACGCCGGCACGGGGATGCGGGTGAAATACCCGACCGCCGTCCACAGCGTGTGCCAATGTTCGCGCCAGGCATTCATGGCGATGCGCGCTCGCTCACGCCTGCGCTGGCGAAGGTCGCCATCTCGCGCAGGAACGCCACTGCCGACACGACCACGGGATACGCCAGCACCGCACCGCTGCCCTCGCCCAGCCGCAACGACAGCGACAGCAATGGCCGCGCATCGAGCACCTCCAGCAACGCGCGATGCCCGCGTTCGTCCGAGACATGACCGAACACGCAATAGCGCAGCACGTCGGGCGCCACACGGGCCGCCACCAGCACGGCGGCCGTGGCGATAAACCCGTCGACGAGGATGACCATGCGCCGCTGCGCCGCTTCAAGCACCGCCCCCACCATCGCGGCAACCTCGAAGCCGCCGAAGCAGGCAAGCACGTCCAGCGGCTCACGTACATCAGCATGCCTGGCCATTGCGGCTTCCAGCACGGCCCGCTTGTGGGCGAGGCCGTCATCGTCTAGCCCCGTGCCGCGGCCAACGCATTGCGCGACGGGAAGGTCGCACAACCGCGCCATCAGGCACGCGGCAGACGCCGTGTTGGCGATACCCATTTCACCCAGCGCGATCACGTTGGTCCCGAGCGCCGCGTGGTGTGCCACGCGCTGCGCACCGAGTGCCATGGCGCGATCGCGCTCGTCGGCGGTCATGGCCGTTTGCTGAACACCCTCAGCGGCAAAGTTCCGCGTTCCGGGGGCAACGGGTGCATCGACCAGACCCGGCGTATCGGCCGTCCACAACGGCGCGGCAACGCCGGCATTCACCACCTCCAGCGCAAACCCATGCTGACGGCAGAACACGTTGACGGCCGCGCCGCCTGCGATGAAGTTGAGCACCATCTGCGCAGTCACCGCTTGGGGGTACGCGCTCACGCCGGCGTGGGCGATGCCGTGGTCTGCGGCAAAGACCACCATTGCGGGACGCGTGAGCTGCGGCGTGTCGGTGTTCTGGATGAGGCCGATCTGCACCGCCAGCGATTCGAGCCGGCCCAGTGCGCCGAGCGGCTTGGTCTTGCTGTCCACGGCGGCCTGCAGGCGCGCGCGCAACGCATCGTCAAATGGTGGAATGTGCACGGCTTGATTCATCACAGTTCGACTCCCGGCTGCGCCTGGATGCCTTGGGAAAACGCATGCTTGACGAGCGTCATGTCAGTCACGGTGTCGGCTGCCTCAATCAACTCGGGCGGCGCACCGCGTCCGGTGATCACCACATGCTGGGCCGGCGGCCGCGCGCGCAAATCGGCCAGCACAGTCCGCACGTCAAGGTAGTTGTACTTGAGCGCAATGTTCAGTTCATCCAGCAGCACCAGGCCGATGGTCGGATCGCTCAGCAGCTCGCGTGCGCAGGCCCATGCAGCTTGCGCCTTTTCAGTGTCGCGCGTGCGGTCCTGCGTCTCCCAGGTGTAGCCCTCGCCCATCACGTGGAAGCTGCATTGTTCGGGAAAACGGCGCAGGAAGCGCTCTTCGCCCGTTGGGATCGCGCCCTTGATGAACTGCACCACGCCGACCTGCATGTCGTGGCCCATGGCGCGGATCACCATGCCAAACCCGGAGCTGGATTTGCCCTTGCCGTTCCCGGTGTTGACGAGCAGCACGCCGCGCACGTCGGTGGCGGCGGCGATCTTGGCATCCACTACGGCCTTCTTGCGCTGCATGCGCGAGCGGTGGCGCTCGTTCAGCGCGTCATTGTTCTCTTCAGTCGTCATCGGAGTCATCAGGAATCAAGGCCGTATGGCGGCCGTTGGCCACCTCGGCAATAGGCGTGCGCAGCACACGTGCGCAATGCTCGGGGGTCAGCACCTCGGCTGCGATCCCGGCGGTCGTGTGACCGGCGCCGTCCATCAGCAGCGCATGCGTCGCGAAGCGGCGCGCGAGGTTCAAGTCGTGCACGGTCAGCACGACCAGCCAGCCCTGTTTGCGGCAGCCTTCGCGCAGCAGGCGGAGCACGGCAACCTGCTGATGCAAATCGAGGTGAGCGACGGGCTCGTCGAGCAGCAGCACGCGCGCCTCCTGCGCCACCACGGCAGCCATCGCCACGCGCTGACGCTCACCGCCAGAAAGCGTGCGCACATCGCGTTGTACCAGCGACTGCAGCTGCAGCGCTGACACCGCTGCATCCACAGCGCGCGCATCGGCATCTCCCTCCCATTCCCAGCGCGCGAGATGCGGGTGGCGGCCGGTCATCACCGCGTCGTACACGGTGATGGGAAAGGTGTCGTGCAAGGTCTGCGGCAGAAACGCGCGACGGCGGGCCATCGCCAGCGGTGGCCAATCGGCAAGCGGCACACCGTCAAGCGCGACGCTGCCGCCGTCCGGCGAACGCAAGCCCGCCAGTACCGAAAGCCAGGTCGACTTGCCAGCGCCATTCGGGCCGACCACGCACCAGAGCTGGCCGGCGGTGGCGGTCATCGATAAGCGCTCAACCAGCACACGCCCATCGACCGCCACTCGCAGATCGTGCAGCACCAGTTCGGGCGCCGCGTCCAATTGCGCGAATGCATCCGGGGCAGGACTTGGGCAGCGCCGCCAGCTCATCGCGCGCTCCGCATCAGTAGATAAAGAAACGTCGGCACGCCCAGCAGCGTGGTGATCACGCCCACAGGCAGCTGCGTCGGGGCGATCAGCGTGCGGGCGATCAGGTCGGCCAGCATCAGCAGCCCGCCGCCGGCCATCGCCGTAGCCGGCAAGTGGATGCGCACGTCGCGCGTCCACGCCAGGCGCACCATGTGCGGCACCAGCAAGCCAACAAAGGCGACGGAACCCGCAATGGTGACCGCCACCGCCGTGCAAAGCGAGGCCACCACGTAGATCAGCGCACGCACACGCGCCACGGGCACGCCCAGCGCACGGGCACGGGTTTCGCCGGTCAGCAGCACGTTCAGGTCACGCGCATGCGGCAGCACTACAGCCACGGCGGCCACAAGCGCCATCAACGGACCAACATAACGATCGGCGCCACTCAGGTCGCCGACCATCCAGAAAATCATGCCGCGCAGCTTATTCTCCGGCGCAACCGTCAGGATGAGCGTGATCAGGCCGACCCAGCCGGAGGCCATCACCACGCCGCCAAGCAGCAGGCGCGCGTTGGCCTCGCCGGGCTCACCACGCCAGAGGTGCTGACGCGCCAACGCCGCCACCAGCGCCATCGACAGCAAGGCGCCCGCGCCGGCACTCGTCTGCACCGCCCACCACGGCAGCGAAAACAACATTGCTGTGAGCGCCGCCACCGCGCCGCCTCCGGACACGCCCAGCACATACGGATCGGCCAGCGGATTGCGCAGCAGCATCTGCATCAGCGCTCCGGCAAAAGCCAGCAGCCCGCCGGCGGCAAACGCAGCGCCCGCACGCGGCAGGCGCAACTCGGTGACGATGCCTGCGGCCAGGCTATTGCCACCGCTATTGCCAAAAAAGAGGGCCCGCCACACTTCAGCAGGCGACAGTCTGACACTGCCGAGCATCAACGACGCCACCAGCACCACCGCGCACGCAAGCGCCAACAGCGACCACAGTCGCCAGGCAAAACCGCGTGCGGGCAGTGCAGGTATTGTCATCGCTTCGGTTCGTGCTGTTGCCACGACAGCGTGAAGAACACCCCACGCGACGCCGTGTTGTACGGGTAGATCAACTGGTAGTTCTTGTTCGTCACGTTCTCGACCCGTGCCGACACTGCCCAGTCAGGCGTGATCTGGTAGCGGCCGACCAGGTTCAGCAGGCCATAGCCGCCGAGCGTCTTGGTCGAATCCTGACGATCTCCCGCCGCATTCCACTCCACACCCGCCGAGAACGGCCCGACCGTCTTGTATGCCGAGACGCTGCCGAAGTGCCGCGCACGGCGCGACAGCAACTGGTTGGCCGACAAGTCCTGCGGGTTCTGCATGGTAAAGCTGGCACGCAGATCCACGCCATAGATCGAACCGCGGTAGGAGGTCTCCAGCCCGTTCACGCGCGCGCGGTTGACGTTGGCCGCCGTGAAGGTGCCCGCCACCGGATCGAACACGCTGGTGATCAGGTTGCTGTAGTCGGTCTCGAACGCTGTCACGCGCACCAGGCCCATCGCGCTGCTGTATTCGACGCCGCCTTCCACTGAGCGCGCCTTCTCAGGCTGTACATTCGGGTTGCCGAAGAACGGGTAGTACAGCTCGTTGAAGCTGGGCGCGCGGAAAGCATTGCTCACGCTCGCCACCGCCTTCCATTGCGGATTGAATGCGAAGCCGTAACCGGCGTAGTAGCTGTTCGCGCCACCAAAGTCCGAGTAGCGGTCCCGACGCAGGTTCAACTGCAGCTGGTGAGGGCCGAACTTGCCTTCGTAACCGATGTAGCCGGAATCGACATTGCGCGTGGGCACGTTGTAGGCATCGCTGTCGATGCTGGTCTGCAGATGCTCCAGTCCCACCTTGAGCAGCTGATTCGGCATGAAAGCCCAGTCGTTCTGCCAGCTCGCTGTTTGGTTGCGGGTATTGAAGCGCGCCGGCACCTGCAACACGCCATTCGTGAAATTCAAGCTGCGGTCGTCGCCTTGCGACAGCGTTACGCGCGTCTTCCAGTCCTGCGTGACCTTGCCGTCCACATAGGCAGACATCGAGCGCACCACGTTGTGTGCAACATTGTTGTCGGTGGGCTTGCCGAAAGCGTTGTCGTAGCTGACGTCGCCCCAGGTCTGGAAGTACGTCAGGCCCGCTTGCCAATCTGCGGAGAAACGATGCGACAACTGCGCCGACACGCTCTTGTTCGTGTAAGGATTGTCGTTCGGGTTGGCCTTGGGCGCCTGCAGCGGGTTGATGGTCGAAAACCCGTTGGTCTTGAATTCGGACACCGACACCGCAAACGACGTATCACCGTTCTCGCCCACCGACCCGCTGATGCCAGCCTGCGCACGCTTGGTATTGCGGGCGCCGTATTCGATCTCGGCATTGGCGAGCGGGCCATGGCCGCGACCGTTGCGCGTGAAGATCTGCACCACGCCGCCAATCGCGTCGGAGCCGTACAGCGCAGACACGTTGCCACGCACCACCTCGATGTGATCGATCTGATCGGACATCAATTGCGCGATCTGCGCACCACCCGAGGTGCCGGACGCCACGCGGACACCGTCAATCAGAACCAGCGTCTGATTGGAGCCGGCGCCGCGCATGAACAGGCTGGCGTTGGTGCCAGGGCCGCCGTTCTGCGCGATTTCGATGCCGGCCTCGCGGCGCAGCAGCGTCACCGCATCCAGTGCCTGCGAGCGCTCGATGTCAGCGCGGCTGATGACCGTCGTGTGCGGCAGCGCATCCGACAGAGGCTGCTCGCTGCGCGAGGCCGTCACCACCGTCGGATTCAGCTCGCCGACGGGCGTGCTGGCGACCTGTGTGTTGCTTTGTGCCCCGGCCGGCGCAACTGCACCCGCCATGACCCCCGTGAGTGCGCCCGCAAGCGCGCGCATGGCCGTCCGGGGCATCCGGAGTGGCCGCTTTGTAGTCAAGCTCATGTTGAAAAGACAAGAAGCGTCAGCCGGACCCGTTCCCCCGCGGGTCGCTGGCAGCAGGATCTCGATGTGATTCCCTCCAGGGTTGCACATCGGCTCGGAGATCCACCGTCCTGGCCGGTATCCGGGCTGGCGAAGCGGCCTGTCCGCCTTCCCATTCCCGAAGGAACAGTGGCATCTGGACAGACCGCGCGGCACCCATCTTCTTGTTGGCGAGATGGCGGGTACACGCGGCGTTCGCTTACCGTTGCGGGGGCAGCGCAGGTTGGCGCATCGCTTGGGGCGCGCGCTCCCTGCTTCCCGTTTAACTGCAGATGGTGCTGCGGGCACCAGGACGCGGCGAAGTTTAACGGAAAAGGCACACCAAACCCGTCGCAGTCGCGGTAAAAACACACCCTCCGCATGCTGTGCCCGCGGCGTCGCCTCATGCCGCCACCTATTGCGCATCCGTATGGAGGACAGGCGCGACGCGCATGATCGGCTAAAATCCCCCCACTCGATTCTGATTGACACCCAATGCTGAACGAACTCGAACAACTTGCCGGCAAGATCGCGCGCGTGCTGCGTCACGCCGATGCGCTCGCCGCCGAGAACCAGCGCCTGCGCGCCGAAGTCGAGCGGCTTCAAGCGGAAGCCGAGGCCTCCAAGACCGAGCGCGACGCGATGGTCGCCGATCGCAGCGTGCTCAATGCCAAGATCGAAGAAGCGCAACTGCGCATCCAATCGATTCTCGACAAGCTGCCCACGGCCACCGACGCCCGCCAGCTTGACCTCCTCGGCCAGGCCGCCGGCGCCGACGATACAGCGGCCGCCCCCGCCCCGCACTCGGAGACCTAAGCATGAGCAGCAAGCAAATTGAAGTGAACATCGCCGGGCAGGCCTACAAGTTTGCGGTCTCGGCCGATAACGAGGCCGCGCTGCGTGAGGCCGCGGCCATGGTCGACAACCAGATGACGCGCATCAAGAACGGCTCGAGCACCAAGGGCATCGAGCGCGTCGCCGTCATGGCCGCCATCAGCATTGCATCGGACTTGCTGTCGATGCAACGCCAGGCCGCATCCGATTCCGCCCTGCCGATCGATACGATTCGCGCCAAGCTGGCCGATCTGAACGCCCGCACGGACGAGGCGCTGCGCCAGTACGGCGAGGTCATTTAGCGAAGGTCAAAACGTGTTTGTAACCGGATCGCATCCGGGCTTGGGTTCGGATGCGAACGGGTGTATAGTGTCACCCAACGGCTTCCGGCATCTCCCGCAAACCCTTGCAGCATAAGGCTTTAGCGGCTACAGAGTCGAGAAAAACGGTTGCCTGCGATGAATCTCTCAGACGCATCGCCATGCGCTCGAAACACAGCGTGATGATGCGTCTGACAGTTTCCCTGCCTGGTTCGCCATGGCCATTAATTCCTTGAACCGATAAGCATTGCTTGGTGCGGGATATGCCGTGTGGGCGAGCGCGTCTTCCAGTGCATAGCGTGCGACGCAAGTCGTGGGCTCCCTGCGCCGGTGATGTACCCGAAATGCGGCTTCCGCTGCCACTCTGAACCTCACTTGGGTTCAGGATGCGGGTCTAGCGGCCAAGGTGGGGACCCGACAAAAGGCGGTAGTGCACATGTGCGCTGCCGCCTTTTTCTTTGCCTATCGTGAATGCGCTCGCCGTCGCCCTGCCACCAATGGCGAGGGGGCAGCCGTGTTGCTATGCTGCGCACACCGTCACTTTTCCGCTTCTGCGCACCTCGCGCGCGAAACCCGCACGATGGCCACCCAATACTGGTTGATGAAGTCCGAGCCCGATGAGGCCAGCATCGACACGCTGCACGACAAGGGCACCCTGCCCTGGACCGGCGTACGCAATTATCAGGCGCGCAACTTCATGCGCGACCGCATGCGCATTGGCGACGGTGTGCTGTTCTACCACTCGTCCTGCCCGCAGCCGGGCATCGCTGGCCTGGCGGAAGTCTGCTCGACCAGCTATCCAGACCCCACCCAATTCGACGCCAAAAGTCATTACCACGATCCAGCATCGAAGCCGGAAGCGCCGCGCTGGATGCTCGTCGACGTGAAGTTCGTGCGCAAGTGCGCGCTGATCGATCTGCCGACGTTGCGTGCCCACGAACAACTCGCCGACATGACGGTGTTGCAACGCGGCAACCGACTGTCGATCACGCCGGTCACCGCGGCGCAGTGGCGTTACATCACAACGAAATTGATGCGCGATCCTGAGTGAATGCCGGTTCGCGGCGGGAAATTGTTACAAACGTGATGAACGATGCGCGCAGCAGCCAGTCAGACGCATCACATTGCTTTTTTGGGAGAACACAATGAAATCTGTCCTGGCCGCAACCATTTTGGGGACTGCAATGATGACGACTGCTTTCGCACAGGCCGCTCCTGAGACGAATCATTCGGGCGTGCTTTCGCTGGATGCTCAAGCCGTGGCTGAAGTGCCGACCGATACCGTCACGCTCACGCTGAGCGCCGAGCAGGAAGGGGCAGACCCGGGCGCGATCTCGACGACGCTATCGCGCAAGGCCGACGAGGTCATCAACCAGGCAAAGCGTACGTCAGGCGTGCAAGCCGAAACGGGCGGCTTCAATATCTATCCGAACACCGATCGCAACGGCAAGATCAGCGTTTGGCGCGGTCGTGCCGAAGTGCGCATCACGTCGAAGGACTTCGCGGCGGCGTCCAAGCTGGCAGGCCAGCTGGCCAATCAGATGCAGGTGCAGAACGTGAACTTCACGCTCTCGCGCGAGGCGCGCACGGCGGCCGAAGCCAAGCTCATCGATCAGGCTGTGAATTCGTTCCGCGACAAGGCACTCACGACCACCAAACTGTTCGGCTATACGAGCTACACGATCCGCGACGTTCATGTGAGCGAGGGCAGCAACAACCCGGGCCCGCGCCCGATGATGCGCATGGCAGCCGCTCCGGCATCGTACGATTCGGCGCCGGTGCCCATCGAGGGCGGCAAGGCGCAGGTCACGGTGACGGTTTCCGGCGCCGTGCAGATGCTGAAATAAGCAGCGATCCGCTCCATGAGAAAAGCCACCGACGTTCGGTGGCTTTTTCTTTGCTCGGTTGCTGCGTCAGGCGTGCGCCTGGTTTTTTGCACCGTTGCCTGCACGTCGATACGACCAGACCAGCATGGCGATGCCGATCAGGATCATTGGCAGCGACAGCCACTGGCCCATCGACAGGTTCGCCGCGAGCAGGCCGAGAAAGTTGTCCGGCTCACGCGCAAATTCTGCGGCGAAGCGGAACACGCCGTAGCCAAGGAGGAATGCGCCCGACACCGCACCCATCGGCCGCGGCTTGCGCGCATACAGCCACAGCAGGATGAAGAACAGCACACCCTCGCCGAGGAACTGGTAGATCTGCGAGGGGTGGCGCGGCAGCATGTGGTACTGGTCAAAAACGGCCTGCAGGCCGCTGGTGACGGCCTCTTGCGCATGCGAAAGCAGCCACTCACGGTCTTCGCCCTGTGCTTGCGGGAACATCATCGCCCACGGCAGGTTGGGCGACGACACACGGCCCCACAGCTCGCCGTTGATGAAGTTGCCAAGGCGCCCCGCTGCGAGGCCACACGGCACCATCGGCGCGATGAAATCGGTCACCTGCATCCACGAGCGGCCGCGCATGCGCGCATACAGCATCATCGCCACGACCACACCGAGGAAGCCGCCGTGGAAGGCCATGCCGCCTTCCCACACCTTGAAGATGTCGAGCGGGTGGGCGAAATACCAATCCGGCTTGTAGAACAGCACGTAGCCAAGGCGCCCGCCGAGAATCACGCCGAGCACGCCGTAGAACAGCATGTCGTCAAGGTCCCGGCCGGTCCAGCCTTCGGCGGCGATGTGCGGCTGGCGCGTGCGCAGTCGGCCGAACCACAGGAACATGATGAACGCCGCCAGATACATCAGGCCGTACCAGCGGATGGCGAGCGGCCCCAGATGCAGGGCGACGGGATCGAATTGCGGATGGATGAGCATGAATCCTGTGGGTATCAGGTTTGGTTGTGTTCTTGCAGCTTGGTGACGGCTTCGGCGCTGGCCACGAACCACGGCAGCACCGGCGAAGCCGCATCGCGCCGCCACACCAGTCCGGTCTCGATGATCGGGCTTGGCGCGGCAAGTTCGAGATAGACCACGCCGGTACGCTGCAGATTGCATAGCGATGCCGGCACCAGCGCGACGCCCATCTCGGCGGAGACCAAGCTGACGATGGTCTGCATCTGGATGGCTTCCTGGCCGATGCGCGTGGCAGCCCCCGGTTCCCCGGGCCGACCGCCGTGCGCGGCATGATAGCCGGTAATGATGTCATACAGCGCAGGCGCGGACCGGCGCGGGAAGATGATCAGCGGTTCGGCCGCTGCATCTGCCAGCGCAATCGGCTGGCCCGGCGCCACGCCCCATTGCGCCGCGCGCGACGCGGGCACCGCCAGCACGAGACGCTCGCGCGCCAGCGGGCGGTATTCCAGCTCGCCCGGCACGGAGCCGGCGTGATGCGCAATCACGACGCCGGCATCCACATCGCCGGCCAGGAGCGCTTCGATTTGCACATCGCTGGTGGCCTCGCGCAGCAGAAGCTGCACATCGGGCCGCGCGTCGCGAAAGTGCCGCAGCAAGGCGGGCAGGATGCCGTAATCGGCGGTGCTGACGAAGGACAGCGACAGCGAGCCGACCTCGCCGCGCGCCAGCCGCTGCGCGAGCCCGGGCAGTGCATTCGCCTCCGCCAGCACACGCCGCACCTCAACCAGCCAGCGCGCACCGACAGCCGTCAGCGCCACGGAGCGCTGCGTGCGATGGAACAGCGTGACGCCCAATTCGTCTTCGAGCGCGCGAATCTGCTGCGACAGCGGCGGCTGCGTCATCGAAAGCCGCTCGGCGGCGCGCCCGAAATGCAATTCCTCGGCAACGGTTACGAAATAGCGAAGTTGGCGCAGGTCCATATCGGAGATTAATACTATTTACGACCCAATAAGCTATGAATAATATATTTGACGCCCTATTTCCTCAAGCGCATGCTGGGCGCCAAGCCGTTGACTACAACAATAGAGCCGACCCCACGGAGACCCCCATGCCAGACAACAAGCGTTCCCAGCACATCACTCAGGGCGTGGCGCGCTCGCCCAACCGCTCGATGTACTACGCGCTGGGCTACACAAAAGACGACTTCAACAATCCGATGATCGGCGTGGCCAACGGCCATTCGACCATCACACCGTGCAATTCGGGGCTGCAGAAGCTGGCCGATGCCGCCGTGGCTGCAATAAAGGACGCCCGCGCGAATCCGCAGATCTTCGGCACGCCCACCATTTCCGATGGCATGTCGATGGGCACGGAAGGCATGAAGTTCTCGCTGATCTCGCGCGAAGTGATTGCCGACTGCATCGAGACCTGCGTCAACGGCCAATGGATGGATGGTGTCGTCGTCATCGGCGGCTGCGACAAGAACATGCCGGGCGGCATGATCGCCCTGGCGCGCACCAATGTGCCGGGCATCTATGTGTACGGCGGCACCATCAAGCCGGGGCACTGGAAGGGCAAGGATTTGACCATCGTCTCGTCGTTCGAGGCCGTGGGCGAATTCACCGCCGGCCGCATGAGCGAAGAAGACTTCGAGGGCATCGAGAAAAACGCCTGTCCCTCGAGCGGTTCGTGCGGTGGCATGTACACGGCCAACACGATGAGTTCCTCGTTTGAAGCGCTGGGCATGTCGTTGCTGTATTCATCGACGATGGCCAATCCCGATCAGGAGAAGGTCGACAGCGCCGCCGAATCCGCGCGCGTGCTGGTTGATGCCGTGCGCCGCGACCTGAAGCCGCGCGACATCATCACACGCAAGTCCATCGAGAACGCCGTGGCCGTGATCATGGCCACCGGCGGCTCCACCAACGCCGTGCTGCACTACCTGGCCATCGCCCACGCGGCAGAAGTGGAATGGATCATCGATGACTTCGAGCGGGTCCGCCAACGCGTGCCCGTCATCTGCAACCTCAAGCCGTCGGGCCAGTATGTGGCCACCGACCTGCACGAGGCCGGCGGCATCCCGCAGGTGATGAAGCTGCTACTCAATGCCGGCCTGCTGCATGGGGATTGCATCACCATCACCGGCAAGACGCTGGCTGAAGAACTCGCGCACGTCCCTGACCAACCGCGCGCCGATCAGAACGTGATCCTGCCGATCGACAAGGCGCTCTACCAGGAAGGCCACCTCGCCATCCTGAAAGGCAACCTGGCCGAGGAAGGCGCCGTGGCGAAGATCACCGGCCTGAAGAACCCGGTCATCACCGGCCCGGCGCGCGTGTTCGAGGACGAGCAAAGTGCGATGAGCGCAATCCTGGGCGACCAGATCAAGGCTGGCGATATTCTGGTGCTGCGCTATCTGGGGCCGAAGGGCGGCCCCGGCATGCCGGAGATGCTGGCCCCGACCTCGGCCATCATCGGCAAGGGCCTGGGCGAGTCAGTCGGCTTCATTACCGACGGACGCTTCTCGGGCGGTACGTGGGGCATGGTGGTCGGCCACGTCGCACCGGAAGCCTACGTGGGAGGCACGATTGGATTGGTGCACGAAGGGGATTCGATCACCATCGACGCGCACCAGCGGCTGCTGCAGTTGAACGTACCGGACGACGAGCTTGCCCGCCGCCGCGCCGCGTGGAAGCAACCGGCGCCGCGCTATACGCGTGGCGTGCTGGCGAAGTTTGCAAAACTGGCGGCAACGGCCAGCAAGGGCGCGGTAACGGATTGACTCGCTGGCGACACCCACAAAAAACCCGCCACACGGCGGGTTTTTCTTTGCGCGATCAGCGCTGCGGCGGCTTCTGCTGCGCGGCGAGCGCATCGTCCAGCGCGGCGCCCAGCCAATCCATGAGGCGGGCCTCCAGTGTGCGCGTCAATTCCGCTGCGAGCTGTTCACTCAGCAACGAGAGGCGCGATTCCATGGCGGCGCGGCATTGCGCTTCGATGAGCGCTGGCCATTCGGATTGGAAACGCCACATCACGTCGCCCATCACGCGGGCGGCGTCGGTGCCTGCGGGCGGCATGGCCGAGGTGGGTGCAAGGCCTTGCTCGCGCAGGGCGGGCGGAATGTCTGCGTTGGAGGCTTCAGCAGGCGTGCGCGGCGGCGCGGCAGGCGCTACAGCGGGTGCAGCGTCCTCCAGTTCGACGATCTCCGTCAGAACCGGGATGTTGTTGTCCGCCGGGGACCCTGGATAGCGTCCGTCGGTCATGCGCGCCCCACGTCGTGGTGTTGGATCGGATAACCGCGATCGCGGTAGAAACGGAAGCGATCGCGCGCAGCGGCGCGATCGGCATCGTCATCGCCCACGATTTCGATCAACCGGCTGAAGCGCGCGAACAGCGCCGGCGGCTCAGGCGACAGGTTGACCAGGATGTCGTGATGCGGGGCGTCGTCCAGAGGCTCGGTTGCATCAGCCAGCAGGATGGGCGTCTGCGCAGCCAGGGGATGCCGCAGGCCGCAGTGCGGCAGGAAATCGAGCTGGCTGAATGTCCACAACTGCGTGTCGAACGCCTCCAGCGCAGCCGGATCTCCGACCACGATCACTTTCTGGCCCGCGCCGTAGGCCTTGCGCACGAGCCGGCATGCGTACGCCAGCTTGCCGGGCACATTGCTGTGGAAATCGACGCGGGTCATACGGTGCAGTGCCTCCGGCTCGTCAACCGCGGTCCATCAGGAAACGCGTCAGCAGCGGCACCGGGCGGCCCGTGGCGCCCTTGGCCGCGCCGCTCTTCCAGGCCGTACCGGCGATGTCGAGGTGGGCCCAGTCGTACTTTTCAGTAAAGCGCGCCAGGAAGCAGGCGGCCGTCACGCTGCCGGCCGGGCGACCGCCGATGTTGCCCATGTCCGCAAAGTTGGATTTGAGCTGTTCCTGGTATTCCTCGTCCAGCGGCATGCGCCACGCGGTGTCGAGCGACTGCTTGCCCGCCGCCACCAGTGCATCGGCCAGCGCATCGCTGCGGGCATACATGCCGGTGTTGATGTGGCCCAGCGCAATGATGCAGGCGCCCGTGAGCGTGGCCACGTCGATCACCACGGCCGGCTTGAAACGCTCCACGTAGGTGAGCGCATCGCACAGGATCAGGCGGCCTTCGGCGTCGGTATTCAGGATCTCGATGGTCTGGCCCGACATGCTGGTCACCACATCGCCCGGCTTGGTGGCAACGCCGCTGGGCATGTTCTCGCAGGTCGGCACCACGGCGATGACGTTCTGCTTGAGGCCCATCTCCGCCACGGCGCGCAGCGTGCCCAGCACGGAGGCGGCGCCGCACATGTCGTACTTCATCTCGTCCATGCCTTCGCCCGGCTTGAGCGAGATGCCGCCCGTGTCGAATGTGATGCCCTTCCCGACCAGCACCACCGGGGCCTGCTTGGCCGGGCCACCCTCGTAGCGCAGCACGACAAACGCCGGCGGCTCGACGCTGCCCTTGGTCACGGCCAGGAAGGCGCCCATCTTCAGGGCTTCGATCTGCTTGCGGCCGAGCACTTCAACCTTGAGCTTGAAATCCTTGGCGATCTGGCGTGCGGTGTTGGCCAGGTACGTCGGCGTGCAGATGTTGGACGGCAGGTTGCCCAAGTCACGCGTCAGATCCATGCCGTTGGCGATGGCAGTGCCGCGGGTGGCGGCCACGCTCGCGGCCTTGGCGTCGGCAGCCGGCACCGACAGCACCAGCTTGCGCAGGCCGTTGCTGCTCTTGTCCCGCTTGCTCTTGAGTTCCGGATGGCGCTCGATAAAGCGGTAGCTGGCTTCGCGGATGAGCGTGACGGCGGTCAACACGGCCCAGGCGGTGTCCTTGTCGCGCGCGGTGTGCTCGGTGAGCGTCCATGTCACGCTGGCGGCCTTGGTGCTGGCCAGCGCGCGCAGTGCGGTGCGCACGGCTTCAGCGTAAGCGCGGTCGGTAAAGTCGGCTTCCTTGCCCAGGCCGACCAGCAGCACGCGGGCAGCGCCCACGCCGGCCACTTCGTGCAGCAGCAGCGACGTGCCGCGCTTGCCTTCGAAGTCGCCCAGCTTGACGAGGCGGGCGACCAGGCCCTTGGTGGCCACGTCCAGCGCCTTTGCGGCGCCAGCCAAGGTCTGCGACTCGAACAGACCGATCACGAGGCAATCGCTCTTGGCGGCCAGGGCGCCGGCTTTGGCCCAGTCCAGGGCTTTTGTGCTAAATTCCATCGCGCTTCTCTCTATGAGGCGAGTCAACGAAAGCCCATATTATCCGCGATTTTGCGCAGGGGCTCCGGTGGAACGCACACTGGTCATGACCTCGCCCTCCCATCCCGCATCCGCATGATTTTCGAACAAGCCCTGCGACGCGAGCTGTCCTTTACCGCCGGCGCCGTCTTTCTCGTGCTGCTGACGTTCATGCTGACCACCCTGGTGATCCGCATTCTCGGCATGGCCGCCAACGGCGAAGCGAACCCGAACGACGTCCTGCTCCTCATCGGCCTGGCAACGCTGGGCTACCTGGCGATTCTGCTGTGCGCCACGCTGTTCATCTCGGTGTTGCTGGTGCTGACGCGCTGGTACAAGGATTCGGAGATGGTGGTGTGGTTCACCTCGGGCATCAGCCTGACGGATTTCATCCGCCCGGTGCTGCGCTTCTCGCTACCGTTCATCTTGCTGGTAGCGCTGCTGGCGCTGTTCGGCTGGCCGTGGGCCAACCAGCAGAGCGCGCTGTTCCGAGACCGCTTCGAGCAACGCGATGTGCTGTCGATGATCTCCGCCGGCCGCTTCATCGAGCCGGCGCACGGTAACTACGTGCTCTTCATCGAGGGCGTCGATAACGGCATGAAGCACGCCCGCAACGTGTTCGTCGCCAATGCCGAGCAGGACAAGATCGGCGTCGCGATGGCCAAGACCGGCGAATTCAAGACCATGCCCAATGGCGACCGGTTTATCGTGCTCGACAAGGGCCGCCGCTATGAAGGCACACCCGGCAAGCTCGACTACCGCATCGTCGAATTCGACAAATACGGCGTGAAGGTCGCCAACAAGCCACCGCAGGCAGACGCCAAGCTGCCGACCAAGAGCCGCTCCACCAAGGACTTGCTCGCCAATCCGACGCCCGAGAACCTCGGTGAACTGGTCTGGCGGATCGGCCTGCCGCTGCTGGCGCTGAACTTCGTGCTGATCGCCATTCCGCTGGCCTACGTCAACCCGCGTCTGGGGCGCTACACCCCGATGATCTTCGCGGTGCTGATCTACCTGACGTATTCGAACCTGCTGAACCTGTCGCAAGCGTGGGTTTCGCAGGGCAAGATGAACGTGTTCATGGCCTGGTGGCCGATCCACCTGGCCGCCTTCATCTGCGCGGTGCTGCTGTTCCGCTTCCGCCACTACAGCGCGGCCGGCCTGAAGGGCATTTCTGCCCTGCTGGGCTTCGCACCCAAGAAGGCGGGTGCGTGATGAAGATGCCGGTCTATGAGAAGTACTTCGCGCGTCAGATCTACGGCGTGTTCGTCTTCATCCTGTTTGCGGTGCTGGCCCTGTTCATCTTCTTCGACATGCTGGGCGAGCTGGGCTCGGTAGTCGGACGCTACACCACGCTGGTCGCGTTCTTCCACGTGATGCTGCAGGCGCCGACGCGCGTGTACGAAGTGATTCCGGTCGCAGCGCTCATCAGCGCCATCTATGTGTTCTCGCAAATGGCGAGCCAATCGGAGTTCACTATCTTTCGCGTGGCGGGGCTCGATACGCGCCGTGCGCTGCTGTCGTTGTTCAAGATTGCGCTGCCGCTGGCACTGGTCACGTACATCTTCGGTGAATTCATCGGGCCGAAGGCGGAAGAGTGCGCGCAGAAGGTGCGGCTGGAAGCATTGGGCGCGACGGTGTCGGCCGGCTTCCGCTCGGGCGTGTGGGTGAAGGATCGCGGCCCCGCCAAGCCGGACGGCACGGGCGGCGAAGTCACGCGCTTCGTCAACGTGGGGGCACTGCAGCCGGACCAGTCCATCAAAGGCCTGCGCATCTATGAATTCGATTCGGATTACCGCCTGAGTTCGATTCGCGTTGCCGAACAGGCGCGCTACCAAGGCCACCAGAACTGGCAACTGAACGACGTGACTGAGACGCGCTTCGTTGAATTCCCGCGCAAGCCCGGCACGGTCGCCCCGCAAGACACCGTGCAGGCCGTGCCCGGCGCACCCGATGCGCTGGCGCCCGACTTCCGCGGCGAGCAGACCAAGCTGCCGCACCAGGAGATGCGCTCCGAACTCACGCCGCAGATCCTGTCGGTGCTGATGGTCACACCGGACCGCATGGCCACGCTGGACCTCTTCCAGTACATCCGCCACCTGCGCGACAACAAGCAGGACACGCAGCGCTACGAGATCGCGCTGTGGAAGAAGGTGGTCTATCCGTTCACCGTGCTGGTGATGATGGCGCTGGCCTTGCCCTTTGCGTATCTGCATGCACGTGCGGGCGCGGTCGGCCTGAAGGTGTTCGGCGGCATCATGCTCGGGTTGTCGTTCCAACTGGTGAACAACCTCTTCTCGCACGTCGGTCTGCTGAACACCTGGCCGGCCATCTTCACGGCCATCGTGCCGGGCGCGCTGTATCTGGCACTGGCCCTGATCAGCCTGCGCTGGGTGGAGCGTCACTGATGGCGGCCCGCGCACTTGTCCTGTTTGCGCACGGCGCGCGCGACGCGCGCTGGCGTGAACCGTTCGACCGCCTGCGCGAGCGTTTGGCTGCGCAGCAGCCCGACATTGACACGCGCCTCGCCTTTCTCGAACTGATGGCGCCCGATCTGCCGGGCACCATCGCTGACCTGGCCGCAAACGGCACGCAGAGCATCACCATCGTGCCCGTGTTCTTCGGCCAGGGCGGCCACCTGCGGCGCGATCTGCCTGCGCTGGTCGCGCAATGCACGCAGGCGCATCCCGCCCTCTCCATCCGCTGCGCCGACGCCGTTGGCGAAGACGACGCCGTACTCGACGCCATCGCGGGTTACTGCGTCCGGCAACTGGGCTAAACCAGACGCCCTACTGCGGTTCTGCCGCGCGCGCGAAGCGCGCATGCACGTTGTTCTCGACGTGAAAGCCATGCGCGTCGAACTCCACCAGCTCCAGTGTTAATCCAAGATAACGGCGCGCAAACACGTCGTCCAGATGCGTGCGCATGGCGGCGAACATTGCTGCACAGATCGGCCCCGTCACGGCTTTACGGCGCCCCGCCTTGATGCGGAACGTCACGTGGATGAAGGCGTCGTCTTCCGCGCCATCGGCCATGCGGTACTGGTCGAGGCGCAGCGCGCGCGTGCGGATGCCACCAATGGGAAACACATCCGCATAGCCGATCAGCACATCGTTGAGCACGCGCATCAGCTCGGGAATGCGCGCATCGGCTTCGACATTGGCGGTGTATTCGATGATGACGTGCGGCATGGCACTGATCTCCCCCCGGAGAATGAAATAGGTCAAAGCATCTCATGCCCGGCAGCGTTGTCGCTGTACCCGGGCCGGTTTTGACTGCGTGAAGAAGGGGGAGTGAGAGAAAGCGCTGGCGCGCCGAGCGCAGCTCAGGCGGCCAAGCTATGGGGATGCGCGTCAAGCGCGGGTTCGGATGCGGCCGCCGACGCCCGCACGGCCAACGCGTCGCCGATCATCAACAGGCTCGGATGCTCGGCGTTGATCCACTGCGCGGCGGCACCATCGGCCATCTGCTGCAGCGTGAAGCACGCCGAGCGCTGCTCGGGCGTGGTGGCAGCCTCGACCACCCAGGCGGGGGTGGACGGCGCGCGGCCACGGGCGATCAGGTCTGCTGCGATGGAGGCTGCCTGATCACGGCCCATGTAGTAGACGAGCGAATCGGCCTGCGCTACGGGTTCCGGCACGGCGCCTTCGGGTTGCGGCGTATCCGGGTCGGTCGCCTTGGCTTGCGTAACAAACGCGACGCTGCGGGCAACGCCGCGCTTGGTCAATGGCTGGCGAATGGCGGAGGCGGCTGCCAGCGCGGCCGTGATGCCCGGAACGATTTCGTAGTCGATGCCGGCTTGCTCGAGCGCCTGCAGTTCCTCGTCGGCACGGCCGAACAGCATCGGATCGCCCCCCTTCAGGCGCACGACGCGCTGATATTTGGTGGCCAGATCGACGAGTTGGCGATTGATGAAGCGCTGCGCGGTCGAACGCTTGCCGCAGCGCTTGCCGACCGCAATCAACACGGCCTGCGGGCAGTACTGGAAGACCTCCGGCGAGACCAGTGCGTCATGCAGCACGACCTCGGCTTCGCCCAACAACCGTGCACCGCGCACCGTGATGAGGTCCGCGGCGCCGGGGCCCGCACCAATCAGGCTCACGTGGCCAAGTGTTTTGGGGGTCTTCGCTTCCATTGCCTGGATTCCTTTGCTTTTTCCTGCGGCGCGCAACTTAGCACGCGCCATCCACATTAGGAAAATGCACGGATCATGCCAGCCGCCACCGTATGGTGCGTGGCTTCGTCCACCAGGATGAATGCGCCGGTGGCCGGGTTGTCGCCATATGCGTCGCAGACGATCGGCTTCTGCAGGCTGATGTTGACCGTACCGATATCGTTGAGCGCGATCTGCTTGCGGCCGGTTTCATGCGATAGCGTATGCACGTCCAGCACGCGCTCCACATCCGACACGCGTGCGAACACGGTGGCCGTGGTGTGCTTGAGCACGTACTTGCGGGCCGGGTTCAGCTCGTGTTCGTCGAACCAGCACAGGTCGGCGTGGAGCTTCTTGGCGGCGTTGGCGGCAGTCGTCGGGGCCGCGACGATGGTGTCGCCGCGCGAAATGTCCACATCGTCGGCCAGACGCACGGTGATGGTCTCGCCAGGGCCGGCGGAATCGGCTGCGCCATTGGGCGTCAGCACTTCGGCCACGGTGGTCTCACGGTTGGCGGGCAGCACGCGTACGGACTGGCCGACGCGCACCGTGCCGGCTTCCACACGGCCCATGTAGCCGCGGAAGTCATCGGCCTGCGAGCCATCCTGACGTGCCACGAGCTGCACCGGGAAGCGCAGCGCATCGTCGCCGGTCGGGGCGGTCTCTTCCACCTTCAGGTCTTCGAGCAAAGCCAGCAGCGGCTCGCCCTGATACCACGGCATGGCTTCGGAGGCATGCACGATGTTGTCGCCGCGCAGCGCCGACACCGGTACGTAGCGCACGTCGTGCAGGCCCAGTTGCGTAGCCAGCGCATCGTAAGCGGTGCGGATTTCGTTGAAGCGCGCTTCGCTGTAGTCGACCAGGTCCATCTTGTTGATGGCCACGATCACGTGTTGCAGCTCCAGCAGCTTGACGATGGCCGAATGGCGCTTGGTCTGGGCCAGCAGCTCGGTCTTGCCGTCGACGGTCGCCACTCGCGTGGCGTCGATCAGGATGATGGCGGCATGCGCGGTCGAGGCGCCCGTCACCATGTTGCGCGTGTACTGCTCGTGGCCCGGCGTGTCGGCAATGATGAACTTGCGGCGCGCGGTCGAGAAATAGCGGTACGCCACGTCGATCGTGATGCCCTGCTCGCGCTCGGCTTCCAGGCCATCAGTCAGCAGCGAGAAGTCGATCTGCTCGCCGGCGGTACGCTTGTTTTTCGCGTTGGCCAGCGCTTGCAGCTGGTCGGTCAGCACAGCCTTGCTGTCATACAGCAGGCGGCCGATCAGCGTGCTCTTGCCGTCGTCAACGGAACCGGCAGTGATGAAGCGCAGCAGGCCCTGGTGCGATGCTTGATTTGTCATGATCAGAAATACCCTTCCTTCTTGCGCTTTTCCATCGAGGCTTCGCTCGTCTGGTCGTCCATGCGCGTGGCGCCGCGTTCGGTGATTTCAGTCACGGCCGTTTCGGCGATGATCTCGGCCGGCGTTGCGGCCGTGCTCGCCACCGGGCACGTGCAGCTGATGTCGCCCACGGTGCGGAAGCGCACCGACAGGACCTCGCTCACGTCCCCATCCGCCTTGGGCGTGATCGGCGTGACGGGCACCAGCAGGCCGTTCTTGCGCACCACTTCACGCTCGTGCGCGTAGTAGATCGGCGGCAGGGCTAAGTTCTCGCGGGCGATGTACTGCCACACGTCGAGTTCCGTCCAGTTGGAGATCGGGAACACGCGCATCTGCTCGCCCTGCGCCATGCGTGCGTTGTACAGGCTCCAGAGTTCCGGGCGCTGGGCCTTCGGATCCCACTGGCCGAATTCGTCGCGGAACGAGAAGATGCGTTCCTTCGCACGGGCCTTTTCTTCGTCGCGGCGGGCACCGCCCATCAGGGCGTCGAAGCCATGCGATTCGATCGTCTCCAGCAGCGTGACGGCCTGTGCGGCGTTGCGCGAATCGGTCTCTTTACGCAGGCGCACGGTGCCGCGCTTGATGGAATCCTCCACATGGCCCACCACCAGGCGAGCACCAAGCTTGGCGACCTGCTCGTCGCGGAAAGTGATCACTTCGGGGTAGTTGTGACCCGTGTCGATGTGCACCAGCGGGAACGGCAGCTCGATCTTGCGCTCGCCCAGGCGGAAGGCCTTGAGCGCCAGATGCAGCATGACGATCGAATCCTTGCCGCCCGAGAACAGCAGCGCCGGGTTGCGGCACTCGGCCACCACCTCGCGGATGATGTAAATCGACTCGGCTTCCAGCCAGTCGAGGTGCTCGTTCTGCACAGGCGTCAATGCCGTGCCGGGGATTTCGCTCATGACTCCCATGTTCCGTTCCTTAGCTCTTTTGCGACAGATTCGTCGCCGAATTTGTCACATGCAGACCGCATTCCTTGCTGTCGCGCGATTCCCACCACCAGCGGCCAGCGCGCACATCCTCACCAGCGCGCACCGCACGCGTACAAGGCTCGCAGCCAATGCTGGGATAGCCCTTGTCGTGCAGCGCGTTGGTGGGCACGTTGTGCTGCTCGAGGTAAGCCCAGACTTCAGGCTCGGACCAGTCGAACAGCGGGTTGTACTTGGCGATGCCGCGGGCCTCGTCGTCTTCGGCAAACGGCAGGTCGGCACGCGTGACCGCCTGTTCGCGGCGCTGGCCCGTGAGCCACGCGTCCGCGTCTTTCAACGCGCGATTCAGCGGCACCACCTTGCGGATGTTGCAGCACGCCTTGCGCAGTTCGATGCTGTCGTAAAACGCGTTGAGGCCGTGGTCGCGCACATAGGCTTCCACCGCGCGAGCGTCCGGCGCGTACTGCTCGATGGCGTAACCGTAATGCGTGCGAACACGATCGAGCATCTCCAGCGTTTCGGCGTGCAGACGGCCCGTCTGCAACGTGAAGATCGGCAGGTGCGCGCGCACGGCCTCCGGGCTGCGCAGAATCGCATCGGTCACGACCATGTCTTCTGCAGCGAGGCTGGTGGCGAACTTCGCCACGCCGTGCTTGGCAGCGATCTCAGCCAGGCGCTCGAACAGCGCGGCTTCCTTCGCCGCCAGGGCTTCGGCCGTGCCGGTGTAGGCCGGACGCGTCCAGAGCACCGGGCGACCGATTGCGGACACCGGCACTTCGGACAGGGCAGCCTCTTGGAACTCGCTCATACTGCGCTCGCCTCGGTAGCACGCTCACGCCGGAACAACGGACGCGGCTCGTCGACGGCGCCTTGGTAGCGCACGCTGATCTCGCCGAAGCCGTTCAGTGCATCGTCGATGTTCTTGTCTGCACGCACGGCGTACGCGTCGAAACCGCAACGGCGCATGAAGTCGAGCTGGTCGCGCAGCACATCGCCGATAGCGCGCAGTTCACGGATGAAGCCCAGGCGCTGGCGCAACAGGAACGCCGTGCTGTAGCCACGGCCATCACGGAAGACCGGGAAATCCACCGCCACCAGCGAAAAGCTGGGCAGGTCTGCCTCCAGCGCGAATGGCTCGTCGTCCGGAGCGAGCCAGACGGCCAGCGTACCGGCGCGAGCGCGGCCGAGCAGTGCGTCACGGTGGGCTTGCCAATAGGCCAGCGGCACGATGGCGTGCGCGGCGGCATCCACTTCGGCTTGCGTCAGTTCGCCGCCTTCCGGGGCGCGCAGCACGGTCCATTCGTCAGCCACAATTTGCGGGGCACCGTTTTGCAGCTTGATGATCTTGCTCATGTTCGTTTCCCTCGGCTTTCAGGCTTCTGCACGGGCGTAGACGCGTTCCTTGAACGGGGCCATGCCGATGCGGTGATAGGTGTCGATGAAGCGTTCGTCTTCCGTGCGATTGGCGACGAAGGTATCGATGATGCGCTCGATCACGTCGGGCATTTCTTCGGCCTTGAACGACGGCCCGATGATCTTGCCGATCGCCGAATCGTTACCCTGTGCGCCGCCCAGCGACACCTGGTACCACTCTTCTTCGTGCTTATCGACACCCAGGATGCCGATGTTGCCGACGTGGTGGTGACCGCACGAGTTGATGCAACCCGAGATGTTGAGCGACAGCTCGCCCAGGTCGTGCACGTAATCGAGATCGTCGAAGCGCGCCTGGATCGCCTGCGCGATGGGAATCGACTTGGCGTTGGCCAGCGAGCAGAAGTCACCGCCCGGGCAGGCAATGATGTCGGTCAGCAGGCCGATGTTGGCGGTGGCCATGCCGTGCTCCTTTGCCAGCTGCCACAGCTCCAGCAGGTCGTGCTTCTTCACGTCCGGCAGGATCAGGTTCTGCTCGTGCGCGACACGCACCTCGCCAAAGCCGAAGCGCTCCGACCAATCCGCCACCAGCGCCATCTGCTCGGCCGTGGCATCGCCCGGCGGCAGCGCCGCGCCCGGCTTGAGCGACAGCGTGACCGCGGCATAGCCCGGCACACGGTGCGGATGCACGTTGCGGCTGACCCAGCGTGCGAACGCCTTGTTCTCCAGCAGCGCCTTTTCATAGCCGGCATCGGTATCGGCCAGCTTTTCATACGCAGGCGGCGCGAAGAACTGCGCCACGCGGTCGAACTCGGCCTGCGTGATGGTCGACGGGCCGTCCTTGATGTGCTGCCACTCTTCTTCCACCTGGCGCGCAAATTCCTCAGCGCCGATGGCCTTCACGAGAATCTTGATACGCGCCTTGTACTTGTTGTCGCGACGGCCGTAGCGGTTGTACACGCGCACGGCGGCCTCGATGTACGACAGCATGTGCTGCCACGGCAGGTCTTCCTTGATGATCGCGCCCAGGATCGGCGTGCGGCCCATGCCGCCGCCGGCCAGGATGCGCAGCAGCGTCTGCCCGTCCTTCTCATAGGCGTAGACGCCGATGTCATGCAGTTGCGTCACGGCGCGGTCGTCTCGCGAGGCCGACACAGCAATCTTGAACTTGCGCGGCAGGAACGCGAACTCCGGGATGAACGTCGACCATTGGCGCAGGATTTCCGCCAGCGGGCGCGCATCGATCACCTCGTCCGGCGCCACACCGGCAAACTGGTCGGTCGTGATGTTGCGGATGCAGTTGCCCGAGGTCTGGATGGCGTGCATTTCGACCGAGGCGAGCTTGGCCAGGATGTCCGGCACCTGCTCCAGCTCGATCCAGTTGTACTGGATGTTCTGGCGCGTGCTGAAGTGGCCGTAGCCGCGGTCGTGCTCGGCGGCGATGTGGCTGAGCATGCGCAGTTGCTTGGCGCGCAGGTGGCCATACGGAATCGCCACACGCAGCATGTAGGCGTGGCGCTGGTAGTACAGGCCATTCTGGAGGCGCAGCGGCAGGAACTCTTCTTCGGTCAGTTCGCCAGCGATACGGCGGCGCACCTGGTCGCGAAACTGCGCGACGCGGTCGGCGACGAGGCGGTGATCGTAAGCGTCGTATTGGTACATGACTGTTCAGTCCAATCCGGCTGGGCCGGCGTGCGATTCAATTGGGGGAATGCGTTTCGTTATGGCGCTGCTGCCGATTCAACGACAGCAGCCACAGTCAAGCAGGGTCGGCATGAAGTCATGCATCACGACACCAGCTTGATGGCCGTGATCGTCAGCGTGGCGGCAAGCGCGCCGCGCACCAGACGTTCCGGCAGATTCTTGGACAGGCGCGCGCCCAGCCAGATACCCGGGATGGAGCCCACCAGCAGCGACACCAGCAGGTTCCAGTCGATGGTGCCCAGGTACATGTGGCCCAGGCCCGCCACGGCGGTCAGCGGCACGGCATAGGCGATGTCGGTGCCGGCCACTTCGGCGCTCTTCAATTCGGGATACAGAATCAGGATGAGCGTCGCACCCACGGCACCGGCACCGATGGACGACACCGTCACCAGCACGCCCAGCACCGCGCCAACGAGAACGGTGGCTGCGGCCAGCGCCGTGCCTTGCAGGCGATAGCGCGGGTTGCGGGCCAACCACCCCAGCACGCGCTGACGGAACAACAGCGAAATCACGGTCAGGATGACCGACACGCCAATCGTCAGGCGAATCACGTGCATCCATTCGGCGTCGAGGTTGCCGGCGCTCTTCAGCACGATCACGGTCACCAGCGCCGCCGGCAGGCTGCCCAGGCAGAGGCGCTTGACGATGTCCCAGCGGATATGACCGTGGCTGCGATGCGCGATCGTGCCCGCGCCTTTGGTCAGCGAGGCGAATGCCAGGTCCGTGCCCACTGCGGTCGCCGGCGAAAAGCCGAACATCAGCGTCAGCAGCGGCGTCATCAGCGAGCCGCCGCCAACGCCCGTCAGGCCGACCAACAGGCCGACCAGCAGACCGGAAATCGTATAGGCAAGCGTCATGGCGCAGGGACAGTGAGGGCGTGTTATCACGAAGTTCGAGCATCGTAATGAACTGGCCTCATATCCCAAACCAATAAAAAATTGTTTGTTTATATGGTGTCGGTTATAAGTAGCGTTCAGTTCGCACCTGTTCTTCTTATTGACCGCGCAGCCATGAACCTCCACCAATTCCGCTTCGTGCGCGAAGCCGTGCGGCAGAAATTCAACCTGACAGAGGCCGCAAAAGCGCTCTATACATCACAACCAGGTGTCTCCAAGGCCATCATCGAGCTGGAAGAGGAACTGGGCGTCGATATCTTCACCCGTCACGGCAAGCGCATCCGGGGTCTCACAGAGCCGGGGCGGCGCATCCTCGCCTCCGTTGAGCGCGTGCTCGAAGAAGTTGAAACCCTCAAGCGCGTCGGCAAGGACTACGCCGCACAGGACCAGGGCAACTTCACCATCGCGACCACACACACGCAGGCGCGCTACGCGCTGCCCAAGGCCATCGCCGAATTCACGCGCAAATATCCCAAGGTGCGCCTTTCCATTCAGCAGGGCACGCCCGCGCAGATTGCCGAGATGGTGCTGCACGACCAGGCCGACATTGCCATCGCCACCGAAGGCATGTCGCATGTGAAGGATCTGATCTCGATCCCCGGCTACCAGTGGCAGCATGTGGTGGTGACGCCGCCTGACCACCCGCTTCTGTCGCGCCAGCACCTGACGCTGGACGACCTGAAGGGTTATCCGATCATCACGTACGACCACCACTTTGCCGGCCGGCCCAAAATCGACCACGCGTTCGAACTACGCCAGATCAAGCCCGATATCGTGCTCGAAGCCATCGACGCGGATGTCATCAAGACCTACGTGGAAGTGGGCCTGGGTGTCGGCATCGTGGCCGGCGTGGCATTTGACGCCGAGCGTGACCGCAACCTGCGCGCCATTCCGGCAGGCCACCTGTTCGGCACCAACGTCACGCACCTGGGCGTCAAACAAGGCGCGTACCTGCGCGGCTTCGTCTACACCTTCATCGAACTGTTTGCGCCAACGCTGACGCGCAAGCTGGTCGAACAACTCATGTCGGGCGATCACGAAGCATACGAGCTGTGATTCGCCCGCATTCGCAATGCCTGAACTTCCCGGAGACTTCATGACGACCCGACGTCGCCTGCTGTGCGGCATGGCCCTCTTTGCCAGCGCTGCCGCACTTGCCCTGCCCGCCCGCGCCGACATTCGCGTGGGCGTGGTCCTGTCGACCACCGGCCCCGCCGCCGCCATCGGCATTCCCAGCAAGAACACCGTGCAGATGTGGCCGGCGACCATCGGCGGTCAGCGCGCGCAGGTCATCGTGCTGGACGATGCCTCCGACCCGTCGATGGCGGTGCGCAACGTGCGCAAGCTGATCGCCGAAGACAAGGTGGACGCGATTGTTGGCCCGACGATCGTGCCGACGGCGCTGGCGTCGCTCGATGCCGTGGCCGAGGGGCAAACGCCAATGATCACGCTGGCAGCATCTGCCTCCATCGTCGAGCCGCAGGACGCCAAGCGCCGCTGGGCCTTCAAGATGCCGCAGAACGATTCGCAGATGGCCACGCTCGTCACCCAGCACATGGCCGACAACGGCGTGCACACCGTCGGCTTCATCGGCTTTACCGATGCGTATGGCGAGAGCTGGTCGCGTGAATTCTCGAAGCTGGCCGACGTGCGCAAGTTGCGCGTGGTGGCCAACGAGCGCTTTGCGCGCACGGATACCAGCGTGACGGGGCAGATTCTCAAGCTGATGGCCGCCAAGCCCGACGCCATCCTGATTGCCGGGGCCGGCACCCCCGCCGCCCTGCCCCAACGCACGCTGGTGGAGCGCGGCTACAAGGGCCGTATTTACCAGACACACGGCATCGCCAGCACCGAATTCCTGAAGGTGGGTAGCAAGGACGTGGAAGGCACCCTCTTCCCGACCGGCCCCGTGGTCGTGGCGCGCGAGCTGCCGGCCAGCCATCCGGTGCGCAAGGTTGCAGTGGAATTTGCTGATCGCTATGAGGCCAAGTACGGCCCCAACACCGTCACGCAGTTCGCGGGAGACGCATGGGGCGCGTGGCAGTTGCTCGACAATGCCACGGCCCGTGCGCTCAAGACCGGCGCCACGCCTGGTACACCTGCCTTCCGCGCCGCCCTGCGCGACGCGCTGGAAACCACGCGCGATCTGACCGTGCCCAACGGCGTGCTGAACCTGAATGCCCAGGATCACCAGGGCTTCGACCAACGTTCGCGCGTGATGGGCATCATCAAGAACGGCCGTTTCGCATACGCCGGCCCGCGCTAACTCAATACGGAATACGGAATACGCAGAGACTCGCCATGACACGCATTGCCTTCATCGGCCTCGGCAACATGGGCACGCCGATGGTCCAACACCTGATTGCCGCCGGGCACACCGTGCGCGCCTATGTGCGCCGTCCGGAAGCCGCCGACAACGCCCGCACCCTCGGCGCCGAGCCCTGCAACACCCCCGCTGAAGCGGCGCGCGACGCGGAGGTCATCTTCACCAACGTCACGTCCACGGCCGATGTGGAAAGCGTGCTGCTGGGGCCGGATGGTGTCATCCATGGCGCGCCGCGTGGTGCCGTGTGCATCGATCACAGCACGATCTCCGCCGTGGCCACGCGCCGGATCGCGGCCGATTTGGAAGCGGCGGGACTGGAGTTCCTGGATGCGCCGGTCTCAGGCGGCACCGCAGGCGCGCAGAAGGCCACGCTGTCGATCATGGTTGGCGGCAAGGCCGAAGTGCTGGAGCGCGTGCGGCCGCTGCTCCAACTGCTGGGCACCACGATCACGCACGTCGGCGATCACGGCGCGGGCCAAGTCGCCAAGGCGTGCAACCAGATCGTGCAGGTCATCAATATCCAGGGCATTGCCGAAGCCATGCTGTTTGCGCGCGCCCAGGGGACCGACCCGTCGCGTGTGCTGGCTGCCATCGGCCCGGGCTTTGCGGGCAGCCGCATGCTCGACCTGGAAGGGCCCAAGATGGCCGAGCGCAACTTTGCCGCCGGCATCGAAGCGCGCCTGCACGACAAGGATTTCGGTCTGGTGCGCGAGATCGCCCAGGAACTCGGCCTGCAGATGCCGGCGATGGAGCTGGTGGCTTCGCAGCTCAATAAGCTGGTCGCCAACGGCTGGGGGTATGACGATACGGCGTCGCTGCTGCGCGTGCTCGAGCAGCAGAACAAGCAGCAGACCGATTGAGCGCCTTTCGGCCCGCCTTGTTCGGATGGCCGGACTTCTGGCATAATTGCCGGCTCATCAGCACCTGCCCGAGTGGTGAAATTGGTAGACGCAGGGGACTCAAAATCCCCCGCCGCAAGGCGTGCCGGTTCGATTCCGGCCTCGGGCACCAACGATTTCTGGCTTTTCAGCCTTCATGGGATGTGGGTTTTTCTGCCAATCTTGCCCACCGCCTCGGCAAGTTTGTCGCTCAACAAGTGGCTGTAACGCCGCGTAGAAACCACCGTCTTATGGCCTAACACCTGGCCCACGGTGTACAGGTCGATCCCGCTATTCACCATCTCCGACGCCGCAGCATGCCGCAGGTCGTGAAACCGCACATGCTCTAGCTCGGCCTTCCTGCGCGCCTTCGCAAACTCATGGCCTAGCTTGTTCTCGGTGATCGTGAATCGGACCCGGCGAGCCAGCACAGCAATCTTTGGATGGATCGGCACAAGCCGACGCTCTCCGTTCTTCGTCTCTTCCAGCAAGTAGCCATTCTTCCTAGGCTTGGCCCGCAGCACTTCGCCGCGTCGCATGCCCGAGTAGAACGCGATCCTGATCGCCGCCCTAGCCTGCATGTCTGTACAGGCCCAAGCGATCTGTAGCATCTCTCTCCGCTTCGGGTATCCACTTCAACAAATGGGATATGGCAGCGGCTGGAATTCTAGGATCGAAATATGGGCAGCAAGTTGAAGCACGAGCAAAGCGCTATGCAGATGTGCTGCTAGCTCAAAAAGGAGCGTGAAATGGATTGGTCAAAAGTAAAGAGCGCCATTGGGACGATTGCCCCGTGGCTGGCTGGCACACTTGGAACGCCGGTGGCTGGGGTTGCAGTGAAGGCGATTTGCGATCTGTTCGGTTTGAACAGCAGCACCGCAACGCCCGAGAACGTGACGGCGGCCTTGGCTGGTGCGACGCCTGATCAACTGATTGCACTCAAGCAGGCCGACCTCAAGCACCAAGAGTTCATGACGCAGATCGGCTATGACCACCTGGACAAGTTGGTCGACGCCGAGGTTAAGGACCGGGACAGCGCGCGCAACCGAGAAATTCAGGTCAAGGACCGCACGCCCGCGCATCTGGCGTACATGATCCTTGGCGGCTTCTTCGGCATCGCGGCGACCCAGCTGGTGGCTCTGATGGGCTGGCCAGAAGAGGCGGCCAAGATCCCGCCGCAGGGCTGGGTGATCATCGGGAACATCAGCGGCTACCTAGCGGCAGAAGCCAAGGCAGCTGCAGCGTATTACTTCGGCACCACGCAAGACAGCGGGCGCAAAACCGAATTGCTGGCTCAGCAGACGGGAGCCCAGCAATGAGCGCGCTGGGACGTTACATCATGAATTGGCTACGTTGGCTCGATGAAGGTCTAAACGTGCTGACGGGCGGAGACGCGAACGAGACAATGAGCAGCCGCGCTGGAAAAGGCGTTAAGGAAGGAAAGCGGTGGGCGTGCGTGCTTTGCCGCTTCCTTGACCTGTTCCAGAAAGATCACTGTTTGCGCTCGGTAAATCCCGACGACGGGGCTAACGCCACTATTCCAGATTGACCTCCCAAAAGTTGATTGGCGAAATGCTCCGCCACCAATTTTGAGCCATCAATCGATAGGTGGAATCCATCCGCATAGGGGATCTTGTTCTCTAGCAACGCATGACACTCGCCGTTCTTGCAGAACAATTCATAGGGATCAATGAAGGTAATGCCACGGACCCCACGTAGTGCCGCCTTGATGCCGGTGTTCTCCGCGTAGGTGTATCCCAGATCCTGTTTGAACATCAAATAATTTTGGCAGTCTGATGGGATGTAGCGTGGTCGTTGCAAGCATGTTTTCATATCAACGCCCTGCCGCGACCCATCACCAGGCGGCGATCCCATCACGGCGAATGGCCTACCGTGTCCGGCAATGCCAGCCAGCGTTTCGACGTTGCGAGCCATGAAGTCGTGGTACTCCTGATTGCTCGCGAACTTGATTGGGCTCGTGCCACCCTTCCTCATCGTCATCCACTGGTAGCCACCGCCCCAGCTCTGCGCGTAAATCACGGGCACATCCAACGTGCGTAGCAACTCCAACGCGCGCGCGCCAGATTTCAAGCACGCCGCATCAGCCACTCCATTGCGTGACGTAACGTAATCAGGCGAAATTAGGCAGCCAGATTCCCAGACGCTGATGCCTTTGAGATGCCGCTCACGTAGCACCTTGTCGAGCCCACTGGTCAGGTGTCCGGCGAAGCTATCTCCGATGAGCAGCACGCTCACCTTCTCTTGCGACTTGTCGCCCAGCACCGATTCCCACGGGAAGCCAATGCCGCCGAACTTGGACTCATAGAATCCTTTGGCATCGTTCAAGGCTTCCGCATTGTCATTGGCGACTCGCCAAGGCAACCCGTTGGCTGCATATGCGAATGTAGATGCTCCAACAACGACAGCCGAAAGTGCCGCAGTTACGACAGCACCTGAGCGCGCCATCTGGCGGAAGCTAAGGCGACGCATCGGCGACTCCACAAACCGATACATCGGGTAGGCCAACAGGAACGGCACCATGGCCATGGCCATCATCTCGTGATCGGAAATCGGCCCGAACCGGTAGTAGCGATACAAAACGAAGACCGGCCAGTGGATCAGGTACACCGAATAGCTGATCGCTCCAATCCAAGTCGCCAGTGGATTGCGCAGCAGCAGACCGGCAAATCTGGCTTGCCCGGCGTAGAGACACAGTGCGGCGCCAATGCACGGGATCAGCGCCATCTTGCCGGGGAAAGGCGTGTGCTTGTCGAACATCAGCACGGCGTACAGGATCGCAGCTAACCCTACCAGCAAGAGCAGTTCCTCTGCCGCGCGGAATCGCTTGTGCACGCGCGGAATCCAGAGGACAAGAGCGCCGATGGCGAACTCAAAAACGCGCGACTGCACCAAAAAATAGGCGCTATCCGGCGCGGTATTGATCAGGTGGCGCGACCATAGAAGGGAGGCCACACCCGCAACCCCTACAGCTACAGGTACTGCCGCGCCCCGCAACCGGTGCGCAAGGTAGATCAGGATCGGCCACGCCAGATAGAACTGCTGCTCGACAGCTAGCGACCAGGTATGCAACAGTGGATTGGTCCCCGAACCCTCAGAGAAATACCCGGCCTTGTGCAGAAACAGGATATTGGAGGCCGAGAACTGCGCACTCAATGCGTACTCGCCCAGCAGCTTGAAATGCTCAGGCGACAGGAGCAGGAAACCTCCAATCAGTGTCAGCGCCAGCGTGGCGAGCAGTGCCGGGTATAGTCGGAAGAACCGTTTTTCCAAGAAGCGCCAGTAGCTGAAACGCTCTTGAGCGCATGCATCGGTCAGGATCTTCGTGATCAGGTAGCCGCTGATGACGAAAAAAACATCGACTCCGACGAAGCCTCCAGTGATCCGCTCGAACCCAGCGTGGAACAAGAGAAGGCTGACAACCGCAACGGCGCGCAGGCCGTCAATATCCGCCCGGTAATTCATATTGTGTGGTCATTGTCTAGGCGACCGGGATTCTAGCAAGTGGCAGGCGCCAAAGGTGGGGGAAATCTTGCCTTCACATGCAATGTACTGTCGTTATATACAGCATTGTATGCTCGCGTAAGTGCTTGATTTTCCTATAGCACCAATAGCGAAGCCTGTGTTTACGTACAGGCAACTAGGACTCAAAATCCCCCGCCGCAAGGCGTGCCGGTTCGATTCCGGCCTCGGGCACCAGAATTCAAGCCGCTTCTGTTCACGCAGAAGCGGCTTTTTCATTGGACGCCCGGCAACGCAACGGCAGCCGGCAACACGCCCCGCGCGGCGTGGGATAATGCCGGTTTTGCCCCGGGCGCGGCTCAAGAGGTTGATCGCACGGGCGCGCGAGGGCCTTTATCCGCGTGGCCCGCCCCACCATCGACATCCTTCAGCACCCAAAATGCCCGCATACCGTTCCAAAACCTCCACCGCCGGCCGCAACATGGCGGGGGCACGCTCGCTCTGGCGCGCCACCGGCATGAAAGACGAAGACTTCCAGAAGCCCATCATCGCGGTGGTCAATTCGTTCACCCAGTTTGTTCCCGGCCACGTGCACCTGAAAGACCTGGGGCAGCTCGTCGCGCGTGAAATCGAAGCCGCGGGCGGGGTTGCCAAGGAATTCAACACAATCGCCGTGGACGACGGCATCGCCATGGGCCACGACGGCATGCTGTATTCGCTGCCCAGCCGCGACATCATTGCCGACTCGGTTGAATACATGGTCAACGCGCACTGCGCCGATGCCATGGTCTGCATCTCCAACTGCGACAAGATCACCCCGGGCATGCTGATGGCCGCCATGCGCCTGAACATTCCGGTGATCTTCGTCTCGGGCGGCCCGATGGAGGCGGGCAAGACGCGCCTCGCCAACCCCGTCACCAAAGCCATCGAAATCAAGAAGCTGGATCTGATCGACGCGATGGTGATCGCGGCCGACAGCAAGTATTCCGACGAGGAAGTGGCGGAAGTCGAGCGCTCGGCGTGCCCGACCTGCGGTTCGTGCTCGGGCATGTTCACGGCCAACTCGATGAACTGCCTGACCGAAGCGCTAGGCCTGTCGCTGCCGGGCAACGGCACCGTGGTCGCCACGCACGCAGACCGCGAGCAGCTCTTCAAGCGCGCCGGCCGCCGCATCGTTGAACTCGCCCGCCAATACTACGAGCAGGAAGACGAGCGCGTGCTGCCGCGCTCGGTCGGCTTCAAGGCATTTGAGAACGCCATGACGCTCGACATTGCGATGGGTGGCTCGACCAACACGATCCTGCACCTGCTGGCCATCGCGCAGGAAGCGGAGATCGACTTCACGATGGCGGACATCGACCGCCTTTCGCGCGTCGTGCCGCAGCTGTGCAAGGTCGCGCCGAACACGAACAAGTACCACATCGAAGACGTGCACCGTGCCGGCGGCATCATGGCCATCCTGGGTGAGCTGGACCGCGCCGGAAAGCTGCACACCGACGCACCCACCGTGCACGCGCCCACGTTGAAGGATGCGCTGGACCAGTGGGACATCGTCCGCACATCGGATGAAGCCGTGCAGACGTTCTACCGCGCCGGCCCGGCGGGTATTCCGACGCAGGTCGCGTTCAGCCAGAACACGCGCTGGCCGAGCCTGGACCTGGACCGCGCCGAGGGCTGCATCCGCTCGAACGAGCATGCGTTCTCGAAGGAAGGCGGCCTGGCCGTGCTGAGGGGCAACATCGCGATGGACGGCTGCGTGGTGAAGACCGCCGGCGTGGATGAAAGCATCCTCGTGTTCGAAGGCACGGCGCACGTGACGGAATCGCAGGACGAAGCGGTCGCGGACATCCTGGCCGACAAGGTCAAAGCCGGCGATGTGGTGGTCGTGCGCTACGAAGGCCCGAAGGGCGGCCCCGGCATGCAAGAAATGCTGTACCCGACCAGCTACATCAAGTCCAAGGGCCTGGGCAAAGCCTGTGCGCTGCTGACGGACGGCCGCTTCTCGGGTGGTACGTCGGGGCTGTCGATCGGTCACTGTTCGCCGGAAGCGGCTGCAGGCGGCGCGATCGGCCTGGTGCGCAACGGCGACAAGATCCGCATCGACATCCCCAACCGCACGATCAACGTGCTGGTGTCGGACGAAGAACTCTCACGACGCCGCGAAGAGCAGAACGCCAAGGGTTGGAAGCCCGCGCAGCCGCGTCCGCGCAAGGTATCGGCCGCACTCAAGGCGTACGCCAAGTTGGTCATGTCGGCGGACAAGGGCGCGGTGCGCGACCTGTCGCAATTGGACGACTGATGCAACACGGGCCCAGCGCGCGATCCACGTGAAAAAAGCCGCTCTTCGGAGCGGCTTTTTCTATTGCGCTGGTGGCGCGATGCTCAATCCCACTGCGGCGAGAGCCCGTCTGGTGAAACCTCGCGGCCGTTGCGCTCAAGCCCGGCAATCTGAGCCATGTCTTCGTCCGTCAGGTGCAGCGTTTGCGCGCGCAGGTTGCTCGCAAGATGCTCTCGCTTGGTTGACGACGGGATCACCGAGTAGCCGAGCTGCATCGCCCACGCCAGCACGACCTGCGCCGGCGTCGCTTCGTGCCGCTGTGCGATCGCGCCGATCACCGGATCGCCCAGCACCTTGCCGTAGGCGAGCGTCATGTACGACGTGACGTGGATGCCCTCGCGCTGCAGAAATTCGACGAGCTTGCGATTTTGCAGATACGGGCTCAGTTCGATCTGGTTGGTGGCGATGGCGTCTTTGCCAGCCACCGCAATCGCCTGCTGCGTCAGGGCGATATTGAAGTTCGAGACGCCGATCTCGCGCGTCAAACCCCGAGCCTTGGCTTCGGCCAGCGCGGTCATGAATTCTTCGAGCGACACGCCGTTGTTGGGCGCCGGCCAATGGATGAGCGTGAGGTCGACGTAATCGGTGCGCAGCTTGGTGAGGCTGTCTTCGAGACTCGTCACTAGCTTGCTCCGGGCGTAGTTGTCGACCCAGATCTTGGTCGTCAGGAACAGGTCTTCGCGGCGCACGCCGGAGCTGGCAATGGCCTCGCCTACCTCCGCTTCATTGCCGTAGATTTGGGCGGTGTCGATGACGCGGTAGCCGAGTTCGAGGCCGTTGCGGACCGAGTCGATGACAACCCGGCCCTTCAGGCGAAACGTGCCGAGGCCAAAAGCGGGAATCTTGTTCATCGTGTGCTCCAAGGGGAAATCGAATCAGGGGTTCATGGCAAGGCGCGCCCGGCGCTGCACGACCTGCAGAACCACCAGCGCAAGGCCTGACGCGGCGATCACTGCGCCGACAATCGGCACCGCCGCATAGCCCAGTCCTGCGGAGATGGCGGCGCCGCCCGCCGCTGCGCCCAGCGCGTTGCCGAGGTTGAACGCGCCCACGTTCACGGACGATGCAAGCCCCGGTGCCTCAGCTGCGGCACGCATCACGCGCATCTGCAGCGGCGGTACGACCGCGAAGGAGGCGATGCCCCACACCAGCAACGCGGCGGCCGCACCGATGTGCGTCTTGGCGAGCACGGGGAACGCGAGCATCGTCACGATCAGCAGCAACAGAAAGCCGATCAGGCTGCCGTCGAGCGAGCGATCGGCCAGGCGGCCGCCGGCCATGTTGCCAATCGAAAAACCGATGCCGATCAGCACCAGCATCGCCGTCACGAATGCCGGCGAGGCGCCGGTCAGTTGCGCAAGCGTCGGCGCAACATACGTGTAGAGCGTGAACATCGCGCCCGCGCCGAGCACCGTGGTGGCAAGCGCGCCCAGCACGACGGGACGCGTCAGGACCGCGAGTTCGGCGCGCAGGTTGGGCATCTTGCCGGCATCGCCTCTCGGCAACGCGGTAATCAGACCCGCAATGGCGATCAGGCCGAGGCTTGCCGTGGCGGCAAACGACATGCGCCAGCCGATCAGTTGGCCGAGCCAAGTCGCAGCCGGCACGCCCCCAACGTTGGCGATCGTCAGGCCCATGAACATCGTTGCGACGGCGCTGGCCTGCTTGTCGCGCGGTACGAGGCTGGCAGCAACCACCGATCCCAGCCCGAAGAACGCGCCGTGATCGAGGCTGGTGACGAGCCGCGCGAGCAGCAGCGTCGTGTAGTCCGGCGCAACGGCTGACAGCAGGTTGCCGATGGTGAAGATGCTCATCAGCGCAATCAGCGCCTTGCGCCGTGGCCAGCGTGCGAGCAGCAGCGTCATGATCGGCGCGCCGACCATCACCCCGATCGCATACGCGCTGACCAGCATGCCAGCCTGCGGAATCGATACATGCACGCCGTCGGCAATCACGGGCAGCAAGCCCATCGGCGAAAACTCGGTGGTGCCGATGCCAAAGGCGCCGGCGGCAAGCGCGAGCAACGGCAGCGTCGCGCTGCTGCGCGCGGGCTCGACGGAAGTGTGGGTGGGGTTCATGCGGTGTACTCCAAAGCAGGGGGGTTGGAAAGCGGGCAGAACCTCTGCCGCGATTTCCGCAAACCTTTCAGCAAGCGGGCGACGATTCCTGCGGAAATGCGATGCGTCCGATGCGTGCGCCAAGGCGATGGTCGCAGCAGCGAGCGTCCGCGACCGGCACAATAAGCATGGACCGTAGTGTGCGTGCTCCACCTTTGCAGAAAAACCCGTCCGTCGACGAAACAGTCTTGATTGCCAATCAACAATCGGTGTCACTCAGAACGCATTCCGGGTTGGCACCAAAATATGTCATATCGTGATATATTCCGCCACGAACGTTTTAATTCCGCCATGTCCACCCCCGCACGCCCTTTGTCCAAGCAGGATTTCGAGAACCTCTCCGATTTCCGCTACCACCTGCGTCGCTTCCTGCGCGCCTCCGAAGATCTGATCCACGCCAAGGGCATTACGCCCCTGCAGTATCAGTTGCTGCTGCACGTGAAAGGCTATGCCGGGCGCGAATGGGCCACCGTCGGCGAACTGGCCGAGCGCCTGCAGGCCGCGCCGCACGGCACAGCGGCACTCATCACGCGCTGCGAAGAAGCGGGTCTGGTCGAAAGGCGCCAGAGCGACACCGACGCACGCCAGGTCGAAGTCCATCTCTCCAGGAAGGGCGACCACCTCGTCGCACTGCTGGCCGGGCTGCACCAGAGCGAGCTGTCGGCCTTCAGCCGCGCTTTCAAGCTTCCGCACCTCGATCAACCCACCGAACCAGCCGCCGAGCAGTAACGTCATGCAAGCCCTTGAACACCAACCGCATCGGCGCGACTTTGCGACCGACACCACGCTGTTCCGCACCACTGCGCTGGCGGTCGTCATCGCGGCGTTTGCCACGCTGGCAGCCGTGGTGCTGCTCAACCTGATCCGCTTCTTCACCAACCTGTTCTTTTTCCAGACGCTGTCGCTCGCGGACCGCTCGCCGGCTACCAACACGCTCGGCGCCTGGGTGATTGCGGTACCGCTTATCGGCGGGCTGATCGTCGGGCTGATGGCGCGTTTCGGCTCGGAGAAGATCCGCGGCCACGGCATTCCCGAGGCCATCGAGGCCATCCTGTTCGGCAAAAGCAAGATGTCGCCGAAGGTGGCGGTGCTCAAGCCGCTGTCGTCAGGCATCGTGATCGGCAGCGGTGGCCCGTTTGGCGCGGAAGGCCCGATCATCATGACGGGCGGCGCGCTCGGCTCGCTGTTCGCGCAGTTCTTCAAGCTGACGGCCGCCGAGCGCAAGACGCTGCTGGTGGCTGGCGCCACGGCCGGCATGACGGCCGTGTTCGGCACGCCCGTGGCCGCGCTGCTGCTGGCGGTGGAACTGCTGCTGTTCGAATGGCGCCCGCGCAGCATGCTGCCCGTGGCGGTGGCATGCGCGGTGGCGGGCTTCCTGCGTGTACTGGTGCTGGAGCCCGGCCCCCTCTTCCCGCTGGACACCGCACCCGCGACGCTGCCTGCGCTGGGCTCGTGCGTGGTCGCCGGATTGCTGTGCGGCGCGCTGGCGCGCTCGCTGTCGATGGCGCTGTACAAAACGGAAGACCTGTTCGGCCGCCTGCCGATCCACTGGATGTGGTGGCCGGCCCTCGGTGGCCTGGTGGTCGGCATCGGCGGCTATTTCGAGCCGCGTGCGCTGGGCGTCGGCTACGACGTCATCGGGGATTTGCTGCACAACCATCTCGCTATCCGCGTGGCGCTGGCGCTGCTGGTGGTCAAGGCCATCATCTGGGTGATCGCGCTGGGCTCGGGCACGTCGGGCGGGGTGCTTGCCCCGCTGCTGATGATGGGCGCCGGCTTGGGGGTGTTGATCGGCCCGGTGCTCCCCGGCGGCGACCCGGGCCTGTGGCCGCTCGTGTGCATGGCGGCCATGCTGGCCGGCGTCCTGGGCGCCCCGCTCACAGCCATCGTCTTCGCCTTCGGGCTCACACACGATGTGAACGCGCTGCTGCCGATTCTGCTGGCGGTGGCGGTGTCCTACGGTTTTGTCGTGCTGACCATGCCGCGCTCGATCATGACCGAGAAGATCGCGCGACGCGGCTTCCACATCTATCGCGAATACGCTGTTGACCCGCTCGAGCGCCACGCCGTGGAAGAGGTGATGACGCGTTCGGTGCAGACCATCGACGCACAGGCCACGCTGGCCGATACACTCGCCGACCGCTTTGGCGCCACGCAGGCGCACCGAGCGTTTCCCGTGGTGCGAGGTGGGCCGAATGGCACGTTGATCGGCATGCTCGACCGCGATGCGCTGCTGGCGGGCCAGAAGCGCGGTGCCGTCACCGTGGCCGAGTTGTTTGGTGCGAATGCCCCCGTGATGGCGCTGCCCGGTGAGACCTGCCGCATCGTCGCCACGCGCTTGGCAGTGCATGGGCTGGAGCGGCTGCCGGTGGTGGCCGATTCACAATCACGCGCGCTGGTGGGCATTGTCTCGCGCAGCGACCTCGTCAAACCTTCGCTGGCATTTTTTGATGAGGAACAGCGCCGCGAGCGCTTCCGCCGCGTGCCGCTGTCGGGCACGCGCACGCAGCTCGCACTTCGCCGCCGGCGCGCAAGCCGCGTCGCGCGCTAGTCTCAGCCGGCCACGTGCCGGTTGCGCCCGGTTTCCTTGGCGCGATACAGCGCCAGATCGGCGCGCTTGAGCATCTCCGAGGCAGTATCGCCCGGCCGGCAGACCGTCATGCCCATGCTGACGGTCATCGACAGCCCGGTCGGGAAGCTTTCGTCCGTCTCGGCCACCGCCGTACGCAGGCGCTCCGCCACCTCGGTGGCGGTTTCCAGCGTGGTGCGGCCCATCACCATGGCAAATTCCTCGCCGCCCAAGCGCCCGACCAAGTCACTGCTGCGCAGTACGCCCGTGGCAAGCGACGCAAAGCGCTGCAGCGCCATGTCCCCCACAGCGTGGCCCCATGTGTCATTGATGCGCTTGAAGTGATCCAGATCGGCCAGCACGAGCACAAGCGGTTCGGCACGATTGTGCGCACGCGCGAGCACCGTATCGAACAGCGCCAGGAAGCGGCGGCGCGTCAGCACACCGGTCAGATGGTCGAAATGCGCCTCGTTGGCGAGCGCGCTGTTGGTGCGCTGCAGCCGCTGGTTCAGATGGCGCGTCACGCGGTGGTGCTGCCGCTCGCGCACCAAAGACCACGCCACCAGCGCGAACGTCACCAACACACTCACGAACAGCACAAAGCCGATCATGCGGTTGCGCGCATGGTTGGCGATTTGCTGGCCCCACGCCGGCAGCGGCTCGGCCACGACGACCGTGAGGTCCGCACTGGCATTGCGCGACACGGTCAGCGATGGCATCGCACTGCCCTCGCGCCAGGCCAGCGTATCGCGCACCTCGGCCGGCACCCAGGCGGGCACATCGCGATGCGCCCTCGCGGTAGGCTGATAGGGCCAGGGCTCGAAGTCGACGCGTTGGTAGGCGTTGTACCGGTCGCTGGCGCCCATGTGCTGCAGGCGAGTATCCGGCAGGACCTTGCCGACCAGCGATGCATCGGTCGACAGAATGATCAAGCCGTTCGGATCGGTCACCAACGATGTCGGGTGCGATACCCAGTGCTGCAGCCTCGCGAGGCTCACTTTGGTGCCCATTGTTGCGACCAGGTAACCTCCGGCGTCATATACCGGCGCGGCGAAGAACAGGCCCGGCACGCCCGTCACCGGGCCGATCGTGAACTGCTCGCCCAGGCCACCGAGCATCGCCTCCTTCATGTACGGCTGCATGCTCAACTGCACGCCGACGAACGAATCGGCATGACCGGCGTTATTGGCCAGCACCACGTAATTGTGTTGGTTCACGACCCACACGTAGTCCAGCCCGAGATTGCCTGCGGTGGCGTTGAGGAAAGCATCGATGTCGACCACTTCCGGGTGCGACATCGCCTCTTCGGCACATGAGCCCTGGTCCATCAAGTTCCAGCGCCGGGTGTCGACGCGCGCCACCGCGCGCGGGATGGCGTCGATCTGCGCGAGCGTCTGCGGCAGCGCGCGCAGCAGGGCCACGTCGGCGGTGATCTGGCTCGACATTCCCTCCGCTACCTGCGCAGCCAACTGGCGCCGCGCATCGACCATCTGCTGCATGTCGCGCGCACCCATCGAATCCGCCACGAAACAGGCGGCAAACCACGACGCTCCTACGCCCACCACCGCCACCGACAGCCAAAGCGCCAGCGGCGCAACGCGCAGCCAGGCGCCGTGCGACGACGTTGCAGGGGCGGGCTCAGGCGCCTTCACGTCAGACCTCGCTGCTCAGGAAATCCGCCACCGTCGGGTAGCGCAGCGCCACGCGCAACTCGCGCGCCAGCCGCGTGTTGCGCAGCCGGCGCGACTCGCTCATGAAGGACAGCAGCGCAGGCTCGATCTGCTGGAGGGCCTCCGCGCGGGAAATGCGCGGCGGGCGCTGCAAGCCGCGCGCGTCGGCCACGGCGTCAAAGTAATCGCCCATGCGCAGCTCCGATGCGTCTGTGGCATGCACGATGCGCTGCGGTCTCCCCCGGAACAGCGCGGCAATGACCGCGCGGGCCAGGTCATCGGCGTGGATGTGGTTGGTGTAGACATCGTCCTGCGCGCGCAACGCGGGCGTTCCGCGTTCGAGCCGGGCAACGGGCAGCCGGTCCGCTGCATAGATGCCGGGAATACGCAAAATCGACGTGCGCCAAGCGCCGCCCGCACCGAACCAGCGCACGCGGCGTTCGGCGGCGACGCGGCGTTGTGCACGCGCGGTGCGCGGTTTCACGGGGCGGGATTCGTCGACCCAGGCACCGCCCGCATCGCCGTAGACGCCGCTGGTGCTGGCATATACGAACGCGCGCGCTTGGAGGCGGGTTTTCAAGCGGCCAGTGAGGCCACCCGTCCTGCGCGCCCGCTCGGGTAAAATGCGATGCTTTGTGGCGGTGGAATCCGGAGACGGTTGCGCCAGCGTATGCAGCAGCGCGGCCGTACGTGGATCGTCGTTGCCGACAGCAGGCGGCGGTGCCAGATGCAGCACGCGAGGGCTTAACCCTCGCAGGCGGCGCAGCGATGCGGCATCGTCCAGATTGGCGACAATCGGCACGGCACCCGCCTCGCGCAACGCAGCGCGGCCTTCGAGACGCGAGGTGACGGCAAAGACGCGAAAACGCGTGCGGAGCAATGTCAGGCAGCGTTGCCCGACATCGCCGCAGCCGACGATCAGCACGCGTGGAAGTCCCAGGCGTGGCGCAGGTTTGGATGGCCGGGCGACTGACTGATTCATCATCGGCCGTGCTGCCGGATTGACCACCATTGCATGCCCAGACGGGCGACCAGACACTCTTTTCAACATATTCGGATTGTAGTATGGCTTATCAGATCAACGTGCTGCCCAGCGGCCGCCAGTTCCAGGCCGAAGACGGCGAGACCATCCTTGCAGCGGCGCTGCGCCAGGGCATCGGCCTGCCATACGGCTGCAAGAACGGCGCGTGCGGCTCGTGCAAGGGCCATGTGCGCGAAGGCTCTGTCGTCCAGGGCAACCACTCGCCCAACGCGCTGACCGCCCAGGAGGCCACCGAAGGCCGCGCGCTGTTCTGCTGTGCCACGCCGGCCACCGACGTCACCATCGAAGTGCGCGAAGTGCACGGCGCCGGCGATGTCCCCATCAAGAAGATCCCGTGCCGCGTCGCGTCGCTGGAAAAGGCCGCGCCGGACGTCACTATCGTCAAGCTGCAACTGCCTGCCACCGAGCGTATGCAATTTCTGGCCGGGCAGTACGTGGAATTCCTCCTGCGCGACGGCAAGCGCCGCAGCTACTCGATCGCCAACCCGCCCCACGGCGACGGCCCGATCGAGCTGCACATCCGCCACATGCCGGGCGGCGCCTTTACCGACTACGTCTTCGGCGCCAAGGAAGGCGCCCCGGCCATGAAAGAGCGCGACATCCTGCGCTTCGAAGGCCCGCTGGGCAGCTTCTTCCTACGTGAAGAATCCGACAAGCCGATCATCCTGCTGGCCTCGGGCACTGGCTTCGCGCCCATCAAGGCGATCATCGAGCATGCCCAGTTCATCGGCAGCACGCGCCCCATGACGCTGTACTGGGGCGGGCGCCGCCCGCAAGACCTGTACATGCACGCCAAGGCCGAAGAATGGGCGCGCACGCTGCCGAACTTCACCTACGTGCCGGTCGTCTCCAACGCCCTACCCGAAGACGCCTGGACGGGCCGCACCGGCTTCGTCCACCAAGCCGTGATGGCCGACCACCCCGATCTGTCGGGCCACGAGGTCTACGCCTGCGGCGCGCCGGTGGTGATCAACTCGGCGCGTACGGACTTCGCCGCCCAATGCGGAATGCATCCGGACGCGTTCTTCGCCGATTCCTTCACCTCAGAGGCCGACCTACACCCGGCCGGCTGACGTTGCACAAATCCAAAGAAGGCCAAAATTTCGTTTTGACTTGACTTGGCATCCGTCTTATTCTTCCGCCTTATGAACCAAGCCCTGCACCTCCGACGCCGCCGCACGTTGCTCCCTCCGGGAAGCCGCGCGGCTGTCTGCTGATTGCATATCGGGTTCACAGGATTCGACGATCACAAGGCCACGGGGCGCCCCCCGTGGCCTTTGTCTTTTTCCAACGCGCGTTTTTTCGGTTTTTCATCTTCCTGCCGCCTTTTTCTGGAGCTTTGCCATGGCGTTTGCTGACTACCCCGTCCAGTCCCTGATGTACATCACCAACCGGCCCGAGATCGTCTTCACCGAAGGCAAGGGCTCGTGGCTGACGGACCACAACGGCAAGCGATACCTGGACTTCGTACAAGGCTGGGCCGTCAACTGCCTCGGCCACTCCAACGACGGCATGATTGAAGCGCTGAACGCGCAGGCCAGGAAGCTGATCAACCCGAGCCCGGCGTTCTACAACGAGCCGATGGCCAAGCTGGCCGGCCTGCTGACGGCGCACAGCTGCTTCGACAAGGTGTTCTTCGCCAACAGCGGCGCCGAAGCCAACGAAGGCGCCATCAAGCTGGCCCGCAAGTGGGGCAAGAAGCATAAGAACGGCGCGTTCCAGATCATCACGTTCGACCACAGCTTCCACGGCCGCACGCTCGCCACCATGAGCGCATCGGGCAAGGCCGGCTGGGACACCATCTTCGCGCCGCAGGTGCCGGGCTTCCCGAAAGCCATCCTGAACGACATCGCGTCGGTGGAAGCGCTCATCACCGACGAGACGGTCGGCGTGATGCTTGAGCCGGTGCAAGGCGAAGGCGGCGTGCTGCCGGCTACGCCGGAATTCATGCAGCAACTGCGCGCGCTGACCAAGAAGCACAAGATCCTGTTGATCGTTGATGAAGTGCAGGCCGGTTGCGGCCGCTGCGGCACGCTCTTCGCCTATCAGCTCTCGAACATCGAGCCGGACATCATGACGTTGGGCAAGGGCATCGGCGGCGGCGTGCCGCTGTCGGCCCTGCTGTGCACCAATGAGGTTGCGAGCTTCGAAGCCGGCGACCAGGGCGGCACCTACAACGGCAACCCGCTGATGACGGCCGTCGGCTGCTCGGTGATCGAGCAACTCCTGGCCCCGGGCTTCCTGGCTGGCGTGGAAGAACGCGGCGCCTATCTACGCACGCAACTGCTCAAGCTGAGCGAAGAGTTCGGCCTGGCCGGCGAGCGCGGTAACGGCCTGCTGCGCGCGCTGCTGCTCGGCAAGGACATCGGCGGCCAACTGGTCGAAGCTGCACGCGAGATGAACCCGACGGGCTTGCTGCTGAACGCCCCGCGTCCGAACATCCTCCGATTCATGCCTGCGCTGAACGTGACGACCGAAGAGATCGACACGATGATCGGCATGCTGCGCACGCTGCTGAAGGCGCACGCCTAAGGCGTACTGCATACCCCGGGGCGGCGCGCAATGCGTCGCCCTGCATCGCCCTATACCCCTGTTCCCACTCCGAGGTTTGCCATGGCCGTGACGCGAGAAGTTCCGGCCACGGGAATCGTTTTGTCCGATGATTCCGCGTGGCTTCCGCTGGACCAGATCTACCACTTCCTTTCGCAGGGAACGTATTGGGCCCGCGGCCTGCCGCGCGCCGTGTTCGACCGATCGGTCGCAAACTCCCTGTGCTTCGCCGCCTATCGGTTGGACGACGAAGGCTCACATGGCGACCTCGTGGGCTTTGCGCGTGTCATCACCGACCGCGCGACGTTCGCGTACCTGTGCGATGTGTTCGTGCTGCCGGATTGGCGTGGAAAAGGCGTATCGCACGCGCTGATGGATTTCCTGCGTGAGCACCCGGACCTGCAGACGCTGCGCCGGACAGTGCTGGTCACCACAGGCGCCGACCGGCTCTATCGCAAGCATGGCTTTACCGATGTGCCCGAGGGCGTCGGTTTCATGCAATTGCATCGGCCCAACATCTATACGGCGGCATCTGCCTGAAACGTGGGGCACGCGCAAAGAAAAAGCCCCGCAATCGCGGGGCTTTCTCATGGTGCTTGAGGAGCTTACTCGCCCAGGTAGGCGGCACGCACCTTCGGGTCGTCCAGCATCAGCTTGGCATCGCCGCTCATGGTGATCAGACCGGAGTCCATCACGTAGCCGCGGTGCGCCGCCTGCAGAGCCAGGCGCGCGTTCTGCTCGACGAGCAGCACGGTCACGCCTTGCGCCGAGATGTCCCGCACAACCTCGAAGATCTTCTCCACCATGATCGGCGAGAGACCCATCGACGGCTCATCCAGCAGCAGCAGCTTCGGTTGGCTCATCAGCGCACGCGCCATGGCCAGCATCTGCTGCTCGCCGCCCGACATCGTGCCGGCCAGCTGGTTTGCACGTTCCTTCAGGCGCGGGAAGATGCCGAACATGCGGTCGATGTCGGCCTTGATGTTGGCCTCGTCGTTGCGCGTGAAGGCACCCATCTGCAGGTTCTCGACGATGGTCATGCGCGCGAACACGCCGCGGCCTTCCGGCACCATCGCCAGACCCTGCTTGAGCAGGTTGTAGCTCGGCACGCCCTTGATGGACTTGCCCAGATACTGCACGTCACCGCCGGCCCAGCCCTGCAGGCCGGTGATGGCCTTCATGGTGGTCGTCTTGCCGGCGCCGTTGGCACCGATCAGCGTGACCAGCTCACCTTCGCGAATCTCCAGATCCACGCCCTTCACCGCCTGGATGCCGCCGTAAGCGACCTTCAGGCTGTCGATCTTCAACATTACTGGTTTCATATTCCGTTCCTCTGCGTCAGTGCGCTGACGCGCCGAGGTAGGCCTCGATCACGGCCGGGTTGCTCTGCACTTCATGTGGCAAGCCTTGTGCGATCACCTTGCCGTAATCCAGTACGGTCAGGCGGTTGCACAAGCCCATCACCAGCTTCACATCGTGCTCGATCAGCAGGATGGTCTTGCCGTCGGAACGGATCTTGTCGAGCAGGCCACGGAGTTCCACCTTTTCCGTGGCGTTCATGCCGGCGGCCGGCTCGTCCAGAGCCAGCAGCTTGGGCTGCGTGGCCAGGGCACGGGCGATTTCCAGACGACGCTGGTGGCCGTACGACAGGTTGCGCGCCGTGTAGTTGGCGTACTTGCCGATGCCGACGTAATCCAGCAGGTCGTGCGCCCAGTCTTCGATCGACTGCTCTTCCTCGCGTGCCGCCTTGGTGCGGAACACCGCGCCGATCAGGCCCGCCTTGGTACGCACGTGGCGGCCGACCATGACGTTTTCCGCCGCGGTCATGTCGCCGAACAGGCGGATGTTCTGGAACGTGCGAGCAATGCCGGCCTTGGCCACTTCATGCACAGCGGTCGGCTGGTAGGGCGTGCCGCCCAGCACAAACTCGCCTGCGTCAGGCGTGTACAGGCCCGTGATGACGTTGAAGAACGTAGTCTTGCCGGCGCCGTTCGGGCCAATCAGACCGTAGATTTCGCCTTCGCGAATTTCCAGGCTCACATCGGACAGCGCCTGCAGGCCGCCGAAACGCTTCTGGACTCCTCGGATCGAGAGGAGGACGTTGTTGTTGCTCATGTGCGTGCCTCCTTCAGATACGGGACAGTCCACCAGCCCGCTGCTTTTGCGGACGGTCTTCCTTGCGCGGCGAGGGCCACAGGCCCGCAGGGCGATACAGCATCACCACCACCATCGCCAAGCCGAACAGCAGCTGACGAAGCACTTCCGCTTCCACGATCACATGGCCGAACAGCTTGTTCTGCACCGGCTCGGCCAGCGCACGCAGCAACTCCTGGAAACCGACCAGCAGAATGCCGCCCAGGATCACGCCCGGGATATGGCCCATACCGCCCAGCACCACGATCGCCAGGATGTAGATCGACTCCCACAGCACGAACGATTCCGGCGACACGAAGCCCTGGAACGAGGCGAACATCGCACCCGACACACCACCGAACGACGCACCCATCGCAAAGGCCAGCAGCTTGATGTTGCGGGTGTTGATGCCCATCGCCTTGGCGGCGATTTCATCTTCACGCAGCGCCACCCATGCACGACCGATACGCGAGTTCTGCAACCGCAGGCACACGATGATGATGATCGCGGCCAGGATCACGAACAGGTAGTAGTACATGTAGACCGAGTCGAAGCGGATGCCGAAGAAATCGTGGCGCTTCGAAAAGTCGAACCCGAAGATCTTGACCGGCTCGATCAGGTTGATGCCCTTCGGACCGTTGGTGATGTTCACCGGGCGGTCGAGGTTGTTCATGAAGATCCGGATGATTTCACCAAAGCCCAGCGTCACGATGGCGAGGTAGTCACCGCGCAGCTTCAGCACCGGCGTGCCCAGCAGAATACCGAATAGCGCCGCCAGCCCGGCACCGAGCGGAATCACCCACCATACGATCAGGTGCAGCCCGTTAGGGAACAGGTTGTGGATCCACTCGAACTGATTGGACAGGTGCGGCGAACCCAGCAACGCCATCATGTAGGCACCCACCGCATAGAACGCGATGTAGCCCAGGTCGAGCAGGCCGGCAAAGCCCACCACGATGTTCAGGCCCAGGGCCAGCATGATGTACAGCAGTGCGAAGTCCAGCACGCGCACCCAGTAGTTGCCACCTGCGGCTCCCACGATGAACGGCGCGAAGATCGCAAGGATCAGGAAGCCGTACAACGCGGCGCGCGTCTTCATCGGCGCTTTGAAATTTTCTGTCATGGCGCTCCCCTTCTTATGCGCGGTCCGCAACGCGTTCGCCCATGATGCCGGACGGGCGGAACAGCAGCACGCCAATCAGCACGATGAATGCGAACACATCTTGGTAGTTCGAACCGAACACACCGCCAGTCAGATCGCCGATGTAACCGGCACCCAGTGCTTCGATCAAGCCCAGCAGCATGCCGCCGACCATGGCGCCGGCCAGGTTGCCGATGCCGCCCAGCACCGCGGCGGTAAACGCCTTCAGGCCGGGGATGAAGCCCATGTAGAAGTGGGCGTTGCCGTAGTTGGTCGCCATCATTACGCCGGCAACCGCTGCCATGGCAGCACCGATCATGAAGGTGGCGGAGATCACGAAGTTCGGGTTGACGCCCATCAGGCCGGCCACACGCTGGTTCTCGGCGGTCGCGCGCATTGCGCGGCCGAGCTTGGTGCGGTTGACCAGCAGGATCAGCCCGACCATCACCAGGATCGACACCAGGATGATGACGATTTCCTTGCCCGTGATGGTCGCGCCCGTGGAGCCGATATCAATCGGGTTCGAGGGCAGCAGTTGCGGGAAGGTCAGCGGGTTGCGCGACCAGATCATCATCGCCAGCGTCTGCAGCACGATCGACACGCCGATGGCGGTGATCAGCGGCGCCAGGCGCGGCGCGTTGCGCAGCGGCCGGTAAGCGACACGTTCGATGGTGTAGGCCACGATGGCGCAGACCGGCATGGCAAACAGCAACGCGAACACCAGCGTGAGCCAGTCAGGCAGATTGGGGAAGTACTTCTGGAGAAAGTTGATGGCGGTCAGGGCAGACATTGCACCGACCATCAGAACATCGCCGTGGGCGAAGTTGATGATGCCGAGAATACCGTAGACCATGGTGTAGCCAAGTGCGATCAGCGCGTAAATGCTGCCGAGCACCAGACCGTTCACGATCTGCTGGATAAAGATATCCATGAGAACAGCTCCTGCTATGCCTTGCTTTGTTGTAGGCGACGGGATGACGTGCCCGCAAGGTATGCGATCAATCGGATGGGTAAGGTGAGGTTGCTGGTAAGCGGCCTGCCGAACGCGCCCATGGTGAGGGCCTTGTGTAACTGGCGAGGCTATAAAAAACGGCACCGCTAGGGTAGGCGCGGTGCCGTTTTCAGGGCGGTAGCCCTTCGATTACATCTTCACAACGTCAAGAACGCTCTTCTTCTTGTCCTTGTAGTTGTACAGGGTGATGGAGCCTTGCTTCAGGTCACCCTTGTCGTCGAACGCGATGTTGCCGATCACGCCGTTGTAGTTGGTTGCCGGCATGGCAGCCAGGATCTTGGCCGGATCGGTCGAGTTGGCACGCTTCATCGCATCGATGATCACGTTGACGGCGTCATACGTGAACGGTGCGTAGATCTGCACCGGCGTGTTGAAGCGCGCTTGGTACTTCTTCTCGAAGTCCGCGCCCTTCTCCATCTTCGACAGCGCCAGGCCTGCTTCCGAGCAGACGATGTTATCGATCGCGTCGCCGGCCAGTTCGGCCACCTTGTCGGTACACACGCCGTCGCCGCCAACGATCTTGGCCGTGATGCCCAGTTCCTTGGCTTGCTTGGCGAACGGACCGCCGGTGGCGTCCATGCCGCCGTACATGATCACGTCCGGCTTCTTGCCCTTGATCTTGGTCAGAATGGCCTTGAAGTCGGTCGCCTTGTCGTTGGTCGCCTCACGCGCCACGACGTTCACGCCGTCAGCCTTCGCGGTCTTCTCGAACTCGTCAGCCAGGCCCTTACCGTAGGCGGTGGCATCGTCAACAATTGCCACGGTCTTGGCGCCCAGGGTCTTGGCGGCGTAGTTTGCCAGTGCCGGGCCTTGCTGCGCGTCGGTGGCCACCACGCGGTAGGTCGTCTTGAAGCCTTGCTTGGTGTAGTCGGGGTTCGTCGACGACGGCGAGATCTGCACGATGCCTGCATCGCTGTAGATCTTCGAGGCCGGGATCGAAACGCCCGAGTTCAGGTGGCCGACAACGGCAACAACGTGCTCGTCAACCAGCTTCTGCGCCACGGCGGTGCCCGTCTTCGGGTCGCCTGCATCGTCTTCACCGACCAGTTCCAGCTTGATCTTCTTGCCGTCGATGGTCAGGCCTTCCTTGTTGGCTTCTTCAACGGCCAGACGTGCACCGTTTTCGTTGTCTTTGCCAAGGTGAGCAATACCGCCCGTGAGCGGAGCCGCGTGACCAATCTTGACGACGGTCTCGCCGCCGGCAGCCGCCGCCGGAGCCGACGTTGCTGCAGGTGCAGCAGCTTGGTTTGCGGGCTTTTCCTCGTTCTTACCGCAAGCTGCTACGAGTGCCACGGCAGCCGCAAGCGGCAGAACTTTGGCAAACTTAATTTGCATGAGTGATCTCCTAGATCTCGCAAGAGCAAGAAGAGCGTCCTGCCTCCCGGCCGCTCCCCCCGCGCCGATTGTTTCAATTTGAAACGCGCGAATTGTATCCCCTTTTATTGCGGATGCAATACGCGTCGCAACAACGATTTTTGCAGTAACTACGCCGCTTTACGGGCTTTCCCCAATGCCCAAACAGGCGTCATTTCGCGCAGGCATTCGCGAACGGCGCATAGGCTAATCAAGAAGCGTGCCAGAGTAGGGGAAACCCCCTATTCATGCGGCTCGGCGGGCAATTGCCACGGCAAATCAAGGCTTCGCCGGTATTGACGAGGTTTTTGCGACGCACAAAACAATACGGCCACTCCCGGAGAAGTAGCCGTCGATTCCTCAAAAGCGCTTTATGCACCGCATTAGGGCGCACCGTTTTTGTGCGCTTTTAAGTGGGCATTTACATAAAGGGATTCAATTCATTTGAAGCCCCCTCGGAAGGGGGAAGGACATGTTTTCCTGAATGCCGTCGAGCGGACGCACGGTGCGGGCGCCCAGCGCCTTGAGCCGATCGACGATCGATTGCGCCAACTCCTCGGGAGCCGACGCACCGGCGGTCAGGCCCACGCGACGCTTGCCGGCTACCCATTCAGGTTTGACCTGTTCAGGCGTATCCACCATATAGGCAGGCACTCCAAGCTTTTCGGCCAACTCGCGCAGGCGATTCGAGTTCGAGCTGTTCGGGCTGCCGACTACGATCACCACTTCCACTTGCGGTGCCATGAACTTCACAGCGTCTTGCCGATTCTGCGTCGCGTAGCAGATGTCCTGCTTCTTCGGCTCGTGCACCGCCGGAAAGCGTGCCTTGATGGCCGCCACGATTTCCTGGGTCTCATCCACCGACAGCGTGGTCTGCGTCACGTAGGCCAGACGCGTCGGGTCTTTCACCTCGAGATGCGCAACGTCATCAACGGACTCCACCAGCAGCATGCCGTCGTTGGCCTGCCCCATGGTGCCTTCCACCTCGGGATGGCCCTTGTGCCCAATCATGATGATCTCGAAACCCTGCGCACGCATCTTCGAGACTTCCACGTGCACCTTGGTCACCAGCGGGCAGGTCGCATCGAACACGCGCAAGCCGCGCGCCTCCGCCGCCTCACGCACCGCCCGCGACACACCGTGCGCACTGAAAATGACCGTGCCACCCACCGGCACATCGTCGAGTTCCTGCACGAACACCGCGCCCTTGTTGCGCAGATCGCCAACCACATAGGCGTTGTGCACGATCTCGTGACGAACGTAAATCGGCGCGCCGAACAACTCCAGCGCGCGCTCGACGATCTCGATGGCGCGATCCACGCCGGCGCAGAAACCGCGCGGCTGCGCCAGCAAAACCTCGGCGTCGGCCTGGGTGACAGGATCAATGGGATCGAGCGGGGCGTTCACAGCGTTGCTCATATCAGAGGATGCCGATCAGCTGGACTTCAAACACGATCGTCTGGCCGGCCAGCGGGTGGTTGAAGTCGAACAGTGCCGAGGTCTCGCCCACTTCCTTGAGCACACCGGCATATTTGCCGCCGCTCGGCGCATTGAACTCAACCAGGTCGCCCGGCTGGTAATCCTCTTCGAACGACGAGTTTTCGCGCAGCGTGGCCAGCGACACCCGCTGCAGCAGTTCAGGATTGCGGGGGCCGAACGCGTGCTCGGGAGCCAGGCGGAACGTCGTGCGCTCGCCTTCGCGCATACCGAGCAGTGCCTGCTCCAGCGTGGGCGCCATCTGCCCTTGGCCGAGCAGCAGCGTTGCCGGCTTGTCGTCGAAGGTGGTGACGATGTCCGTGTCGTTTTCCAGCGCGATGCGGTAGTGCAGCGTCAGAAAGGAATCCGGGCCGACCACCTTGCCTGCGCCGCTTGGCGTCGCCGCGGACGCCTCGTTCACCAAATTTTGCACGCTCAACCTGCTTGACCAAAAAGTAACCCGTTATTGTACGTCAGCCCTTTGCGCGGCCGCAGGCGCGACGCGCGACGCACTCCCGCTGGCAGGGCCTTTCCTCCGCGTATCCCAACCTATGGCAATCATCGACTGGCCCGCCCATGAGCGGCCGCGTGAAAAACTGCTCGCCCACGGCCCCGCCGCCCTCTCCGATGCGGAACTGCTGGCCATCTTTCTGCGCGTGGGAATGCCGGGCAAAAGCGCCGTCGACCTCGCCCGGGAATTACTCACCCACTTTGGGTCGCTCGCCCGGCTATGTCACGCGTCACAACAAGAGTTCTCGTCAATCAACGGTATGGGCCCCGCCAAATACGCGCAACTGCACGCCCTACTGGAAGTTGCGCGACGCGCCCTCAAAGAAGACTTCACCCACGGCCAGACCTTTGACTCGCCACAAAGCGTGAAGAATTTCTTGCGCCTGACACTCGGCCACCGCCCACACGAAGTGTTCGCCTGCTTCTTTCTAGATGTACGGCACCGCCTGATCGCTTGGGAAGAACTCTTCCGCGGCACGCTGACCGAAGCCCGCGTCTACCCGCGCGAGATCGCGAAGCGCGCGCTACATCACAATGCAGCCGCCGTGATCCTGGCCCACAACCACCCCACCGGCAACACCGAACCCAGCGAATCCGACGTCATCCTGACCCGCGAACTGTGCCGCGCGCTGGCAATGCTCGACGTGATCGTCCTGGATCACATGATCGTCGGCCGCAACCACGTCTACGGCTTTCTCGAACACGGCAAAATGTAGTACCGATGCCGCATCGCACGGGGCCCAACGGCAATCCATCGATCTCGTTGATTTGTCAGCGGTTTTGTGTGTATAATCCGCGTTTCGCTGAAGTCCCACCTCTACAGTGGCGCTGCGCTTGGTTTTGGTCCCAGCGCCCGGTCGCAAACTGTAGCCAACGAATTTAGTTAGGAGTGCTCCATGGCACGCGTCTGTCAAGTGACCGGGAAAGCGCCGATGGTCGGCAATAACGTTTCCCACGCAAACAACAAGACCAAGCGCCGTTTTCTGCCGAACCTGCAGAATCGCCGCTTCTGGGTCGAATCCGAAAACCGCTGGGTCAGCCTGCGCGTCTCAAACGCTGGTCTGCGCCTGATCGATAAAAAAGGCATCGACGAAGTGCTCGTGGACCTGCGCGCACGCGGCGAAGTCTAATTAGGAGTTAAACATGGCCAGCAAAGGCGGACGCGACAAGATCAAGCTGGAATCGACCGCAGGTACGGGTCATTTCTACACGACCACCAAGAACAAGCGCACCAAGCCGGAAAAGATGGAGATCATGAAGTTCGATCCCGTCGCCCGCAAGCACGTCGCTTACAAGGAAACCAAGATCAAGTGATCCTCGCGGATTGCATATCTTGTTTCCGTCGGCATGATCGACAGCAAAAACCCGCTTTCAAGCGGGTTTTTTGTTGCCTGCAGTTTGGCGCATGCTGCGGTGTACACTGCTCTTCTTTCCGATTGACACGCGACTGTGTTACTCACCAGTTGCGTCTGAACCGCGTTCCGCGTCTTCCATGAATTTCGATGTTGCCGTTGTTGGCAGCGGCTTGGCGGGCCTGACCGTCGCCCTGCACCTAGCCGATCACCGCCGCGTGGTTGTCATCAGCAAACGCAGCCTGCCGGAAGGCGCCAGCGATTGGGCGCAGGGCGGCATTGCCGCCGTGCTCGATTCGGGCGACAGCCACGATGAGCACGTCGACGACACGCTCATCGCTGGGGCTGGATTGTGCGATGAAGCGGCTACCCGTTACATCGTCGAAAACGGGCGCTCGGCCATTGAATGGCTGATTGGCCATGGCGTGCCTTTCACGCGCGACGAGCAGGCTGAACTCGGCTTCCACCTAACGCGCGAGGGCGGCCACCGCCATCGACGCATCATCCATGCCGCCGATGCCACGGGCCATGCTGTGGTCACGACGCTGGTTGAGAAGGTGCGCAATCACCCGAACATCACGCTGCTGGAAGACCACTTCGCGATCGACCTGATTACCGACGCGAAGCTCGGTCGTCCGGGCATGCGCTGCCATGGCCTCTACGCGCTCGACATTGCATCGGGCCATGTCAAGACGATTACCGCCAGCCAAACCGTGATGGCCACGGGCGGCGCGGGTAAGGTCTATCTCTACACGACGAATCCGGACACGGCCAGCGGCGACGGTATTGCCATGGCCTGGCGAGCGGGCTGCCGCGTGGCGAACATGGAGTTCATCCAGTTCCATCCCACGTGCCTGTACCACCCGTTCGCGAAATCGTTTCTGATTACCGAGGCCGTGCGCGGTGAAGGCGGCAAGCTGATCCTGCCCGACGGCACGCGTTTCATGCCCGCGCACGACGAGCGCGCCGAACTGGCGCCGCGCGATATCGTCGCCCGCGCCATCGACTTCGAGATGAAGAAGCGTGGCCTGGATTGCGTCTATCTGGACATCAGCCATCAGAGCCCTGCGTTCCTCAAGGAGCATTTCCCGACCATCATGGCGCGCTGCCTGGAGCTGGGCATCGACATCACGCGCCAACCGATTCCGGTCGTGCCGGCGGCGCACTACACGTGCGGCGGTGTGGTGACGGACCACCTCGGGCGCACGGATATCGCTGGCCTGTACGCCGTTGGCGAGACTGCATACACCGGCCTGCACGGCGCCAACCGGCTGGCGAGCAATTCGCTGCTGGAATGCATGGTGATCGGGCGTGGCGCGGCGGAAGACATCCTCGCGCAACCGCCCTCGGACTCCACATCGGTGCAGATTCCCGCATGGGATGAGAGCCGCGTGACCGACCCCGATGAGGAAGTCGTCGTCTCGCACAACTGGGACGAACTGCGTCGCATGATGTGGAACTACGTCGGCATCGTGCGCACGAACAAGCGGCTGGAGCGGGCGCAGCACCGCATTGCGCTGTTGCGCGAAGAGATTACGGAGTACTACGCCAACTTCCGCGTGAGCCACGATCTGCTGGAGTTGCGTAACCTCGTCGAGGCCGCCTCGCTGATCGTCGACAGTGCGCTATCACGGCATGAGAGCCGCGGCCTGCATTTCTCGCGCGACTACCCCGAAACGCTACCCAAGGCACTGCCGACGGTCATGCAGCCGACCCATCGGCAGATCGCCCGGAAACGCTGACTTAGCCTTAGTCGACGATCCGCAAAGAGAAGTCGGTTGCGCGCACGTCCTTCGTGAGCGCGCCGACGGAGATGCGGTCCACGCCGGTCTCGGCAAAGGTGCGGATCGTCTCGATGTTTACGCCGCCAGACACCTCGAGCAGCGCCCTGCCCGCCGTTACGCGCACAGCCTCGCGCATCGCGGGCGGTTCGAAGTTGTCGAGCAGCACGGAGGTGGCACCTGCCGCCAGTGCTTCATCCAGCTGCGCGAGCGTTTCCACCTCGATCTGGATCGTCACACCGGCATTCAATGCCTGCGCTGCACGCAGGGCCGCCGTCACGCCACCCGCCGCAGCGATATGGTTTTCCTTGATTAGGATGCCGTCGTACAAGGCCAGACGTTGATTCTCGCCGCCACCAATCCGCACCGCGTACTTCTGCGCCAGACGCAAGCCCGGCAGCGTCTTGCGCGTGTCGAGCACGCGGGCGCGCGTGCCTTCGACGGCTGCTGCGTAACGCGAAGTCGCCGTCGCCACACCGGACAGCAACTGCAGGAAGTTCAGCGACGGGCGTTCCGCCGTCAGCAGCGAACGCGCCGGGCCTTCGATCTCGCACACCACGGAATCGGGTGCTATGCGATCGCCTTCGTGCTGGCGCCACGTGACGCGCAACGTCGAGTCAACGGCGCGCATGCAGGCGTCAAACCAGGGCGTGCCACAGAGCACGGCATGCTCGCGCACGATCACGCGCGCGCGCGCATGGCGATCGGCGGGGATCAGCAAGCCAGTGCGGTCGCCCGTGCCAACGTCCTCGGCAATGGCTGTGGCCACGTTGGCAGACAACGCCTCGCGCAGTGCCGGGCCAAAGCTATCGAAAATTGACTCAGCCGCGGGGGCGAGACGCGTCGTGTTCATCTGTGCTGCCGTCATGCCGGGCCGATTCCTTGAAAGAGTTGTGCGTTGGCGGCCAGGTCGCCTTGCGGGCGAACCGCGGCTTTCTCGCGCGCGGCAAAGTCCAGCATGCGGTCGATGCAGACCACGGCTTGCCGCCCGATGGCCGGATCGACGTGGATCTCGTTGCGACCGGTTTCCAGCACCTCAGCCAGATTGGTCAGCGCGTTCATCGCCATCCAGGGGCAATGCGCGCAGCTCTTGCAGGTGGCAGCGTTGCCGGCGGTCGGCGCCTCGATGAAGCGCTTGCCCGGGGCGGCCATGCGCATCTTGTGCAGGATGCCGTTGTCGGTCGCGACGATGAACTCCTGCGCCGACAACGACTGGGCCGCCGCAATGAGCTGCGAAGTCGAACCCACCACATCAGCCTGTGCCACCACCGATTCCGGCGATTCCGGATGCACAAGGATCTTCGCGTTCGGGTGCTCAGCGCGCAGCAGGTCAAGCTCCACGCCCTTGAACTCGTCGTGCACGAGGCACGAGCCCTGCCACATCAGCATATCTGCGCCGGTCTGCTTTTGAATGTAGCTGCCGAGGTGGCGATCGGGTGCCCACAGGATCTTCTTTCCCTGCGCATGCAGATGCTGCACGATCTTCAAGCCGATCGACGATGTCACCATCCAGTCGGCACGCGCCTTCACGGCGGCGCTTGTATTGGCGTAGACAACCACGGTGCGATCCGGATGCGCATCGCAGAAGGCGGCAAACTCATCCGGCGGGCAGCCCAGATCCAGCGAGCAGGTGGCGTCCAGATCCGGCATTAGTACGGTCTTCTCCGGACTCAGGATCTTGGCAGTCTCGCCCATGAAGCGCACGCCCGCCACGATCAATGTCTTGGCCGAATGGTCGCGGCCAAAGCGCGCCATTTCCAGCGAATCGGATACGCAGCCACCGGTTTCCTCGGCCAGGTCCTGCAGGTCGGCGTCAACGTAGTAATGCGCGACCAGCACAGCCTCACGTTCCTTGAGCAGACGCTTTATGCGGGCCTTCAGGTCGTCGCGTTCCTCACGCGACAGCACCGGCGGCACCTTGGCCCAGGCGTGGGCCACGCAACTGGCGCCGGATTGCGCTTCGGAAAGCATATCCGGGCGCTCGAATTCAACCGTCTTGATGTGGGTTTCCATGGTGGTCTCCGCGTCCGTTCGCGCTGTGAAGGCGCCAAGAAGCTGGCGCTGCAATGAAACGGACGGCGTGTGAGGAGGACTGGCACCGCGATACATTGTCGCGGCGTATTCAAAATGGCAGTTGGGGCAGTTTACCCAAAAGAAAAGCCCCGCTGCGGAGCGGGGCTTCACCTATGAAACAAGAAACTCAGGCGTAGCGGCGCAGGCGCACAGCAAATTCCTGCAGCGCGTGGATGCCGCTTTCCTCAGCACGCTTGCACCACTCTTGCAGTTGATGCAGCAACTGCTCGCGCGTGGCATTCGAACGGCCCCACAGCGCACCCAGCTCGCGGCGCATCTCGACGAAGGTGTGCAGCGCCGAATGGTCCGACACGATTTGCGAGAGCTGCTCGCGCTGCGGCGCGCCCAGCTTGGTCTCGTCGCGGTGGAACCACTTGCGGGCCGGCTTGAGTGCGCGGTACTCGACAGCGCGCGAATCCTTCAGCTTGGCCAGCTCCTGGCGATAGGCCGCCTTGACCGTCTTGGCGTAGCGCGCCATCACGTCGTAGCGGTTGGCGATGATGGCTTCCAGCGTGTTCTGGTCGACCGGCTTCACGTCGCCAAAGCGGGCCTTGGGCGCCACCTTCTTGACCTTCGCCAAACCGACGATTTCGAGCGCGCGGATGTAGCCCCAGCCGATGTCGAACTCGTACCACTTGACCGAGAACTTGGCCGAGGTGGCGTACGTGTGGTGGTTGTTGTGCAGCTCTTCGCCGCCGATGATGATGCCCCACGGCGACACGTTGGTCGAAGCGTCTTCGCAATCGAAGTTGCGGTAGCCCCAGAAGTGGCCCAGGCCGTTGATGATGCCGGCAGCGTGGATCGGGATCCACAGCATCTGCACTGCCCACACCGTCAGGCCTAGCGCGCCGAACATCAGCACGTCGAGGATCAGCATCAAACCGACGCCTTGCCACGTGAACTTCGAGTACACGTTCTTCTCGACCCAATCGTCCGGCGTACCGTGGCCGAACTTCTGGATCGTTTCCTTGTTCTTGGCCTCAGCGCGATATAGCTCCGCGCCTTCCATCAGCACCTTGCGGATGCCTCGGGTCTGCGGGCTGTGCGGATCCTCTTCGGTTTCGCACTTGGCGTGGTGCTTGCGGTGAATGGCGGTCCATTCCTTGGTGACCATGCCGGTGGTCAGCCACAGCCAGAAACGGAAGAAGTGCCCAGCGATGGGATGCACGTCCAGCGCCCGGTGCGCTTGGCAGCGGTGCAGAAAAATCGTGACGCTGGCGATGGTGATGTGCGTCATCACCAGCGTGAAAATCAGGATTTGCCACCAGGCCCAATCGAGGGTGCCGTTGGCAAGGAAAGTCAGAAAGGAGTCGATCAAAGTGTTCTCCGTGGTCAACTCAGGGTAATCAAAGCAGCTTTTGGACCTTCATTCGATCCGGATGTTGCTGCCTCTTAAGGCTATCCCGCTGTCGTAGCGTTACGACAATGGGGTCGTGTTGGCGGTGGTTCGGGTGTTTGTACCCGGCTTGCGCATCACATCGGCGAGCTTCCCGCTACCGGTCATATCATCTCCGCCCCAGCGCAATACAAGGTATTTGCGGTCCTTTGTCACAACGGCTAAGCCTTTGCGACGGCCCGTCTTTTCTTCGTGGGAGCATTTGGCATTTTAACCGAACACCCCCTCTATTCCATGCGGGAAAACAGCCATTTTGACCTCGGACAAGCGGGCAGCGTTCCGCTCGCAGCTGTGTTAGTCCGACAGTGATGGCGTGGATGGGGCTGTTACATCACTCGAAGTGCGCGGGATGCCCTGTTGCAGCGCCGACGCCCCGCGCACACGCACTTCCCGTTGCGGGTAGGGGATATCGATGCCTGCTTCCTTGAAGCGACGGTAAATCGCGCGGTTCAGGTCGGACTGCACGCCCAGCTTGCCGTTATGCGGATCGCCGATCCAGACGCCAAGCTCATATTCGATGCCGCTGTCGGCGAACAGGGCCATGAAGGCGGCGGGCGCCGGTTCGGGCAGAACACGCGGGATGCCCTCTGCACATTGCAGCAGCAACGCCAGCACGCTTTCAGGATCAGCGTCATACGACGCCTGCACGCGCACCGCCACACGCACGGTGCCGCGCTCGTTGTGGTTCTGTACGGCCTGCGCGACCATCAGTTCGTTCGGGACGAGCGTATCGCCGTCACCATTGCGCACCACGGTGTAGCGGGTGCGGATCTGCGTGACGATGCCGGTGTACGTGCTGACGGTGATCTGATCGCCCAGCTTGAGCGAGCGCTCCAGAAGGATGATGAAGCCCGAAACGTAATTGCTGGCGATCTTTTGCAAGCCGAAACCCAGGCCGACGCCAAGCGCGCCGCCAAACACCGACAGCACCGTCAGGTCGATGCCCACCAGCGAGAGGCTCAGCAGCAGCGACACCAGCAGCAGCACCGCCTTGGTCACACGCGACAACACCACCTTCAGGTTGGCATCGATCGCGGAAGCACGCGTGATGCGGCTGTCCAGCCACGAGCCGAACCACATCGCCACCAGCACAGTGACGAGAATCCACACCACGCCCATCAGCATGGCCGCCAGGCTCACCTTCTGCTTGCCACCCAGCGCAAAGCGGATGCCGTCGAGGTAATCCACCACATCGCCGAGCACGCCCAGCACGTAGAGCACCATGCCGATCCACATCAGCGTGGTGAGCACGCGCTCCGCGAGGACGAGCATGCCGTGCAGCTCGCCGTTAGCCGACAGCACGCGGCGCAACACGTAGAAGCCGAGATACAGGATCGCCAGGCCAAACAGCGGCACCGCGGCCAGCCGGAACACGCTGATCGGCATGGTGCCGACCAGCGCATAGCGCGCGCCCACCACCAGCAGCCAGCCGATCAGCGGGAACATCGCCCGCTCCAGGCTGGACCAGGCAAAACGCAGGGCGAAGGTCTCGTTCACGTGCGCCGAATGCAGGCGCCGCGAGATCGGCCGCGCCAGCAGCCAGGCGGCACCGAGCACCAGTATCAGCACGCCCAGTTGCCAGATAAAGCGCGGGCCACCCAGATCGCGGACGATGTCGTCGATCATGTGGCCCAGCGCAATGTGATTCAGGTTTAGCGGCAATCCGTTCATTGGGTTGACGGGTTATTGCAAACCCTTACTGGGTCCGATAGGGCAATGCGTCACCCACATGCTTCTGCCAGTTGGCGGCATAGCGCTGGGCGAGATCGGCGTCGCCGCGCACGATCAGTACGTTCTCGGCGTTGCCGCGCTGTGCGGTCTGCGTGAAGTTGAAGCTGCCCGTGACCAGCACTGGATGCGCGCCGCGCGGGTCGATCACGATGACCTTGTTGTGCGCATTCTTGTAGCGCACCTCCAGCCAGACGGGGATGCCCGCGTTGGCGACCTCGGGCACGCGGCTGCCGCCGGAGCGTGTCATCTGCTCGCGGTCGGCCAGCACGCGCACATCCACGCCACGCTGATGCGCCGCCAGCAGTGCACGCGTAATCGCCTTGTTCGACAGCAGATACGCCTGCACCAGCACCTGCTCACGTGCCTGGTCGATGGCATCGGCCAACAATCCTTCGATGTCGTCATCGGGCGTGAACGCGGCCTGCACCGTGCCCTTGGCGGGTTGCACCGGCGGCGCGCTGCGGGCCAGGGCGACGCCACCTGCGGCCAACGCCAGCCATGCGGCCAGCAGCCAACCGAAGCGGCGCACCATCATGCGCGGCGCTCCAGCACGGCCGCGAAGAAGCCGTCGGTCTGGTGCGTGTGCGGATACAGCTCGAGGTAGGGCCCCATTTCCAGCGCGATCTTCTGCGCGGCCAGCACCTCGCCGGCGGGCACAAGCACGAAGTCTTCATGTGCCGCCAGGAACTGCTCGACCACCTGCTGGTTCTCGCGCGCGAGCACACTGCAGGTAGCGTAGACGAGCCTGCCACCCGGCTTTAGCAGCCGCGCTGCCGATGTCAGGATCGACAACTGCTTGGCCGACATTTCTTCCACGGCCTGCGCGGACTGGCGCCACTTCAGGTCAGGATTGCGGCGCAACGTGCCCAGGCCGCTGCACGGCGCGTCGACCAACACGCGATCGATCTTGCCCGCAAGACGCTTCACCTTCGCATCGTGCTCGCTGTCGATGCGGCCCGGATGGACGTTCGACAGCCCACTGCGCGCCAGGCGCGGGCCGAGGTTCGACAAGCGCTTTTCCGATACGTCGAAGGCATACAGGCGCCCCGTCGAGCGCATCGCCGCGCCAATCGCCAGGGTCTTGCCACCGGCACCGGCGCAGAAGTCGACCACCATCTCGCCGCGCTTGGGTGCCAGCAATTGGCAGAGCAATTGGCTCCCTTCGTCCTGCACCTCGACCGTGCCGTTGGTGAAGATATCGAGCTTGTTCAACGCCGGCTTGCCTGCCAGGCGAATGCCCACGGGCGAGAGCGGCGCCGCAACGCCTTCAATACCGGCTTCGGCAAGCGTGGCGAGTACGGCGTCGCGTTCGCCCTTGAGCGTGTTCACGCGCAAGTCCAGCGGGGCCGGCGTGAGCCATGCTTGCGCCAGTGCTTCGGTGAACTCCGCCCCGTGCTGGGCAACCAGCGCGTCGAAGAGCCAGTCGGGCAGATTGGCGCGCACCCGGGCCGCCAGCGCGGCGCGGTCACGGTTTTCCCAGCGATCCAGCCATTCGGCTTCAGCCGGGTTCAGGAACGGGGCAATGGCCTCACGGCCGGCCGTCTGCAACAAGCCGAGCAGCACCAGACGGCGACGCGCCGGGCCCGTGCCGCTCTCGGCAAACTGGCCGAATTCCACCTTGCGGCGCAGCACGGCAAAGGCCGCTTCGGCGATGATGCCGCGCTCGCGGTGGCCAAGTTCGTGATGCTCGCGGAAGTACTGGCTGACCACCATGTCGGCGGGCGCCGCAAAGTGCAGCAGGCGCGCAAGCACCTTGTCGAGATGCTCCAGATGGCTGCCATGCACGCCCGTGCGCGGGCGCGGGGCGCTGCGGGGCGCAGGCTTGCCCTGCGGGGCCCGGTACCAGCCGCCGCCACCCGAACTCGCGCGCTTGTTGCCCGACCCGCCGCCGCTTCCATTGCCGCCCGAACGCTGACGATTCTGGCTCATGCTGCCTCCCGGGCGTTGACGCCAATGACAAGCTGCGATTCATCCGGCGAGACGCGCACAACGCCGTCTTCGATCGACAACCGCCCTTCCACGAACCAGCGCACGGCACGCGGGTAAATCGTGTGTTCCTGTGCCAGCAGCCGCCCGGCCAGCGAGTCGGGCGTGTCGTCCTGACGCACGTCGATGATGGCCTGCAGCACGATCGGGCCGTGGTCCAGGTCAGCGGTGACGAAGTGCACTGTCGCGCCATGCACCTTCACCCCCATGGCCAGCGCGGCCTCGTGCGTATGCAAACCAGGGAAGCACGGCAGCAGAGACGGGTGAATGTTCAGCATGCGGCCCGCGTAGCGCTTTGCAAAGCCGGGCGTAAGGATGCGCATGAAACCGGCCAGCACCACGAGATCAGGCGAAAAGCCGTCGATCACCTGCGCCAGGGCGGCGTCGAAGCTGTCCCGATCGGGGAAGGCCTTGTGGTCGACCACCGCGGTAGCAATGCCGTGCGAAGCGGCAAATTTAAGTCCCGCCGCTTCGGGCCGATTAGAAATGACGGCGGCAATGCGTCCCGACCAACCTTCGGCCTGACAGGCGCGGACAATGGCTTCCATATTGGAGCCGCGTCCGGAAATGAGAATGACGATGTTTTTCATCGCGGCATTTTATCAAGTGCGCCGCAGTTCCCCGAGAAAATCGGGTGTGACGGCTGAAAGGCCATGCCGTGGGCGCTTTTGCAGTCACCGTGGCATTTTGCCGACGGGTGCCGGCAAAAACCTTGTCGCACCGGCAAAAGGAAGGGGCAACCGTTGGCGTGCATTGGCGCGCTCTGATAATCTCAGCACCATAAATGTCCGCGCTCCCGAGGGGTCGGGTGTGCAGCCCGCGATGATTCGACGCAAATCAAACGTCCGTTCATCCTGCGCTGCAACATCGTGCGGGCGATACCGTGACGGTCGATCGGCACAGGGTGATAAACCCGGCCAGTCGGCCATCGCCCGCGCCGGGTCGACACGCGTACAACAACAAGAGGGCTCTGCTCTCACCGGGGAATAAGAATGACGAGCTCGCTGCGTAGCCTGCTGGTGGTCGACGACCACCCTCTCGCCTTGTCTGGCACGACCACGTTTCTTGCACACGCCTTGCCTGAAGTTCAGGTGCACGCGGCCATTGGCCGTCGCCAGGCGCTTGCGCTGGTCGAAGAAGGCGTCCGTCCGGACGTCGTGCTGCTGGACGTGTGGCTGTCCGACTGCACCGGCTTCGACGCCATGCGCGAGCTGCGCGGCAAACTGCCTGAAGCGCGCTTTGCCTTCATGTCGGCGGAAAACACGCCGGAAATCGTCGCCAAGGCCCAAGCGCTGGGCGCCATCGGCTTCATCGGCAAGCACGCCGATGCGCATGCGTTCTCCAAGGCAGTGGCCGGCATCTTTGGCGGCGATGCGTCCTTCCCGTCGGAAGACGATATGGGCGGCATCAATGGCAAGGGCGGCGCTTCGCACGGCATCCCCATCACGCCGGCCGAACTGGGACTGACGCCGCGGCAGGGCTCGGTGCTCGCGCTGCTGCTCGAAGGTCTGCCGAACAAGTCGATCGCACGTCAGCTGGGCCTGACGGAAAACACCGTCAAAGAGCACGTCTCGGCGATTTTGCAGCGGCTGGGCGTGCGCACGCGCATCCAGATCATTTCGCGCATGGAGCGTTTTCGCCTGACGGGCGCGGCCTGAACTGAGCGTCTGGCCTCTTGAATCCGGCGCCGCCATCGACGGCGCCGTTTTACATTCCCATCCGTATCAGTAGGCCACCTGCGGCTCGGCTGAGCGGCCGCGCAGCCAGCGCTTGAGCAGCACCCGCAGCATGTTCGGGTCCATGGGCTTGGCGAGCAGCAGATAGCCGGCTTCTTCGGCACGCGCCAGGGCGGCGGAGTTGCGATCGCCGGTCAGCAGCACGGCGTGGGCATCGGGGTGGCTAACCTGCCAGCGCTCAAGCAGTTGCAGGCCGTCTTCCTCGCCGGGCAGGCGCAAGTCGCAGAAGATGATCTGCGGACGGATGCCGCGCGCCAGCAGTTGCTCGGCGGAGCGGCCATCGGCGGCACTGTGGACTTCCACGCCCCACGCTTCGAGCAGCGCGTGCCAGGCCTTGCGGATCTGCGGGTCGTCGTCCACGACCAGTACCACGCCGGAGAATCGCGGCTGATCGAGCACGGCGCGCTTTTGCTCGGCGCGCGGCTGCGTGGCCAGCGGCGCCTTGATCTCTGCGGGCACCGGCCGCAGCGCCATCCAAAACATCGAGCCGCGTCCCGGCACCGAGCGCACGCCGAACGTGCCGCGCAGCAGACGCACGCATTCCTTGTAGATCGACAGACCCAAACCCAAGCCCTGGCTCGGATCGCGTTCTGGGTTTTCGACCTGGTAGTAGGTCGAAAAAATGTCTTTCTGATGCTCAGGCGCGATGCCGATACCGGTATCCCACACCTCGATCCGTAAATGCTTCTGGCGCACGCGCAGCGCCACCATCACGCCACCGCGCTCGGTGTAGCGCAGCGCGTTCTGCAGCAGGTTGAACAGCGCCCGGCGCAGCAGCACCGGCTCGGCCATCCCGTACACCGGCAGCGGCGGAATGCGCGCCGCGAGCGTCAGGCCCTTGGCGCGGGCATCCGGCATGAATTGCTGGACCACCTCGGTGATCACCTCGCCCAGATCCACCGGCTCCAGTGTCGGCGAGGTCTTGCGGCTCTCCAGCTTGGACAGGTCCAGCAGCGAGCGGAACAGCAGATCGATGGTCGCGGCGCCCGAGGCGAGTTGCTCCACCAGCGGCGCCAAGGATTCCGACTGATTGCGCGCCCGCAACGCCTCCACCAGCAGCACAATTGCATGCACCGGCTGACGCAAATCGTGGCTGGCCGCGGCCAGGAAGCGCGATTTTTCTTCCGACGCCGACAACGCGCGCTGCTTTTCATCCTGGTAGCGCCGCGCGAGCTGGCGGCTCTCGTTCTCCAGCTGGATTTCGCGCACCAGCGTGTTATGGATGTTGACGGCATGCCGGGTCAGCAGCGCCGCAAAGAACAGAAGCACGCCGCGCAAATACAGCCCGTGCCCCGGAAACGCCTGCTCGGCCAGCAAAAAGTGCGGCGCCAGGATGCCCGTTCCGAGGATCAGGAGGCTCGACGGCACCGGCGCTTGCGACAACACCGCCGCCGCCGCCACACCGATGATCACGATCATCAACAGGCTGCTGAACTCCAGCGACGGCGACATCAGATACAGCCCCGCCGAGCAGCCCCACGCCACCCCGCCCACCGCCGACATGACGTGCATGCCCGTCCACCACTTGCGGGTGTGCGCGGCCAGCGTCATGCGGGTCAGGTCGTAGCGATAGCCGAAATAGAAGCGCAGGCCCGACGCCGTCAGGCACAGCATGATCAGGCACCAGCCCAACAGCCCCGGCCGGTTGGAGGCATCCCAGAACGCGGCGACCGTCAAGGCAGGCAGGACGACCGAGGCGGCGATCCCCATGGGCGCCCCGCGATGCACGGCGGCGAGCAGCTTGGCTCGGGCATCCAGTTCAAGCGGCGCGCGGCTGGCAAGCCCGAACTTGGCGAAGAAAAGGCGCAGCGAGGCGTTCAAGGGGGATGTCGGGAAGAAACTGGATACCGGATTGTGCCGCAAGCATGAACCGCGCGGGCGCACCGTTCGGACGATTGTGCAACACCCCGACACCCATCCGCGTGCGCGCCGGGGATGGGGCAATCCCTTATATAATGTGCGTTTTGCTGGATTTCTGCGAATTGCCGCGCCAATCCGGCACGAAAACAGTTTCTTTTTCCCTCCTTCACCGACGCTTCTCGTGAAAGTCTTTCGCGGCCTGCCCAACGCCGAAAGTCGCGCGCCCTGCGCGTTGACCATCGGCAACTTCGACGGCGTGCACCGCGGGCACCAGTCTCTGCTGGCCCGCGCACGCGCGGCGGCCGACGCACGCGGATTGCCGCTCACGGTCATGACGTTCGAGCCGCATCCGCGCGAATTCTTCACGCCGGACCGCGCGCCCACCCGCATCGCCCTGCTGCGCGACAAGCTGGAAAGCCTGCGCCGACAGGGCGTCGACCGCGTGGTCGTGGAGCATTTCAACGCGCATTTCGCCGCGCAGACGCCCGACGAGTTCGTGCGCAACGTTCTGGTGGATGGTCTCCACGCGCGCTGGCTGCTGGTGGGCGACGACTTCCGCTTTGGCGCCAAGCGCGCCGGAGATTTCACCTACCTGCAGGCAGCCGGCGCGCAGTTCGGCTTTGAGGTCGAGCAGATGGGCTCGGTGTCGGAGTCCGGCATCCGCATCTCCAGCTCGGCAGTGCGCGAGGCGCTGGCCGCAGGCGACCTCGAACATGCCCGCCGCCTGCTCGGTCACGGTTATGCCATCAGCGGGCACGTGGTGCACGGGCAAAAGCTCGGCCGCTCGCTCGGCTTCCCGACGCTGAATCTGCGCATCTCGCACCGCAAGCCGGCAGTGGCCGGCATCTTTGTCGTGCAGGTGCACGGGCTGGCCGAAAAACCGCTGCCGGCCGTCGCCAGCATTGGCGTACGCCCGACGGTGGACGACTCCGGCCGCGTGCTGCTGGAAGTGCATATCTTCGATTACCAGGCCAATGTCTACGGCAAGCTTGTCCGCGTGGAATTCATGAAGAAGCTGCGCGACGAGGCTCGCTACGATTCGCTCGATGCGCTCAAGGACGCCATCGCGCAGGACTGTGTTCATGCGCGGCAGTTCTTCGGCCTGCCTGTTCCGCCGGCCGGCGAGTCGCCGACGCTTCGGCGCGACTTCGCCACCTCCGCCACCGACCGAATTCAGTAGGCGGCCGACACGTTCGCCGCCCAGAAGCCACACGCTGCGCACGCGCGTCCTGCAATGTCAGCCGCGCCTGCACCCACCCGAATCGCCCGAATCTGCCCCACATCACACCATGTCCGATTCCAAGAAGCCTACGCCGGAGAAGAGCAAGTACCCGGTCAACCTGCTGGACACGCCCTTCCCCATGCGCGGCGACCTGCCCAAGCGCGAGCCGCTGTGGGTCAAGCAATGGCAGGACAAGCAGCTCTACAAGAAGATCCGCGCCGCGCGGAAGGGCGCGAAGAAGTTCATCCTTCACGACGGGCCGCCGTATGCCAACGGCGATCTGCACATTGGCCACGCGGTCAACAAGATCCTTAAGGACATGGTGATCAAGGCGCGCGGCCTGACCGGGCTGGACGCCGTCTACGTGCCGGGCTGGGATTGCCACGGCATGCCGATCGAAATCCAGATCGAAAAGCAATTTGGCAAGGGCCTGCCGGTCAAGGAAGTGCAAGAGAAAGCGCGTGCCTACGCCACGGGCCAGATCGCCCGCCAGAAGGCGGATTTCGAACGCCTGGGCGTGCTGGGCGACTGGGCCGATCCGTACCTGACCATGAACTTCCGCAACGAAGCGGATGAAGTGCGCGCGCTGGGCAAGATCCTGGAAAAGGGCTACGTGTTCCGCGGCCTGAAGCCGGTCAACTGGTGCTTCGACTGCGGCTCGGCATTGGCCGAGGCGGAAGTCGAATACGCGGATCGCACCGACCTGTCGATCGACGTCGGCTTCCCGTTTGCCGACATCGACGCGCTGGCGAGTGCGTTCCATGTTGGCGCCGATGTGCTCAAGGCCAAGCCGGGTTGGATCGTGATCTGGACCACCACGCCGTGGACGATTCCGTCCAACCAGGCGCTGAACCTGCACCCGGAAATCGAATACGCGCTGGTCGACACGGCTCGCGGGCTGCTGATCGTTGCCAAGGAGCGCGTCGAAGCCTGCCTGCAAAGCTGGAAGCTCGAAGGCACCGTCCTGGCCACGTGCGAAGGCGCAGCCCTGTCGGGCGTACGTTTCCACCATCCGCTCGCCAAGATGGACGCGGGCTACGATCGCACCTCGCCGGTCTATCTGGGCGACTACGTGACCATCGACACCGGTACCGGCATCGTCCACTCCGCGCCCGCCTACGGCGTGGAAGACTTCCAGTCGTGCAAGGCACATAACATGCCCGACTCGGAAATCATCAACCCGGTGATGGGCAACGGCGTGTACGCGTCGACGCTGCCGCTGTTCGGCGGCCAGATGATCTGGGATGCCAACCCGAAGATCGTCGAAGTGCTGCGCGAATCGGGCAACCTGTTCGATGCGCACAAGTACGCGCACAGCTACATGCACTGCTGGCGCCACAAGACGCCAATCATCTATCGCGCCACGTCGCAGTGGTTTGCCGGGATGGACGTGCAGCCTAACGACGGCAACAGCACGCTGCGTGAAACGGCGCTGGCAGGCATCGATGCCACCGCGTTCTACCCGTCGTGGGGCAAGCAGCGCCTTCACAACATGATTGCCAACCGCCCGGACTGGACGCTCTCGCGGCAGCGCCAATGGGGTGTACCGATGGCCTTCTTCGTGCACAAGGAAACCGGCGCGCTGCACCCGCGTACGCCCGAACTACTGGAGCAGGTGGCCCAGCGCATCGAACAAAGCGGCATCGAAGCCTGGCAGACGCTCGACCCGCGGGAGCTGCTCGGCGACGAGGCTGACATGTACGAGAAGAATCGCGACACGCTCGACGTGTGGTTCGACTCGGGCACGACGCACTGGCACGTCATCCGTGGCTCGCATGCGGCGGATCTGTACGATGCATCGGCCGACTTGCCGGACGGCCGCTTGGCTGATCTGTACTTGGAAGGTTCCGACCAGCACCGCGGCTGGTTCCACTCGTCGCTGCTGACGGCTTCGATGCTGTACGGCAAGCCGCCGTACAAGGGCCTGCTCACGCACGGCTTCACGGTGGACGGCGAAGGCCGGAAGATGTCCAAGTCGATCGGCAACACGATCGCGCCGCAGGAAATCGCCAACAAGATGGGCGCCGAGATCATCCGCCTGTGGGTGGCCTCGACCGACTACTCGGGCGAACTGGCCATCTCGGATGAGATCCTGAAGCGCGTGGTGGAAGGCTATCGCCGCATCCGCAACACGCTGCGCTTCCTGCTCGCCAACCTGACCGATTACGACCACGCCAAGCACGCGCTGCCGACCGAGCAATGGCTCGAAATCGACCGCTATGCCGTGGCGTTGACGGATTCGCTGCAAAAGGAAGTCCTGTCGCACTACGACGTGTACGAGTTCCACCCGGTGGTCGCCAAGCTGCAGACGTTCTGCTCGGAAGACCTGGGCGGCTTCTACCTCGACGTGCTGAAGGACCGCCTGTACACCACGGCGCCCGATTCCGTGGCGCGCCGCTCGGCACAAAATGCGCTGTATCACATCACCCAGGCCATGCTGCACTGGATGGCGCCGTTCCTGTCGTTCACGGCGGAAGAGGCCTGGCAGGTCTTCGCCCACGGCACGGAGCACAGCGACACCATCTTCACCAGCACGTATTACAACGCTCCGGTGCCGCAAGGCGCCAGCGCCCTGCTGGAGAAGTGGGCCGGCATCCGCAACGTGCGCGGCGAAGTGACCAAGCAACTGGAAGCGCTACGCATCGATGGCAAGATCGGCTCGTCGCTGCAGGCAGAAGTGACGGTGTCGGCGGGTGAAGCGGTGCATGACGCGCTGGCCAGCCTCGGCGACGACCTGCGCTTCGTGCTGATCACGTCGGCGGCCAAGCTGGAACGCGCCCCGGAAGGCGGCGATCTGCTCATCACCGTGGTGCCGTCGACGCACGCCAAGTGCGAGCGCTGCTGGCATTACCGCGCCGACGTCGGCCACGACCACGCCCACCCGACCCTCTGCAAGCGCTGCACCGACAACCTGTTCGGCGCCGGCGAACAACGGAGCGCTGCCTGATGGCCACTCGGAACAACGGCAAGAGCAAATCGATCGGGATGAAGAAGAGCGGCGGCGGTCATGGCGTGGGCCCCTGGCTGGGCCTGGCCGTCATCTGGATCCTGCTGGACCAATTGACCAAGATCGCCGTCCTCAAAACCTTCACTTACGGCGAGTCACGGCCGATCACCGGCTTCTTCAACCTGGTGCTCGCCTATAACAAGGGAGCGGCGTTTTCGTTCCTGGCCGCGGCGGGCGGCTGGCAGCGCTGGTTCTTCACGGGGCTGGGCGTGGCGGCGGCGCTGTTCATCGTGTGGCTGCTCAAGCGGCACAGCGGGCAGAAGATGTTCTGCTTCGCGCTGGCGCTGATTCTGGGCGGCGCGCTGGGCAACGTGATCGACCGCGTCATCTACGGCCACGTGGTCGACTTTCTCGACTTCTACCTGCACAACTACCACTGGCCGGCCTTCAACGTGGCGGATTGCGGTATCACCATCGGCGCGGTCCTGTTGATCGTCGACGAACTGCGGCGCGTTCGTCGCTAAGACTGCCGTTCCAGGCCCCCAGCATTTGAACGGAGAAGCGGTGCTGTGCCTCGATGAGGCCGGCCCGCGCATCGCCACGAACAGGACGCGCAGGTCCATCTGAGCGCCGAGGCGCCGGGCAAGGTACATCGATGATTGCCGCGCCGGTCATCCGCCTCGATGCGGCGTTCTGAGCGCTGCGCACCGGCCCGGCCGGCGGCATCGCGCAGAAGATCACCAACTCCCCCCGAAGCTCGCCGTGTTCGGCGGCATCTCGGCGCATCTCCACGCCAGCAGCGCGCTGCGCGACTGGTCGCGGGATTTCTACAAGCGCGACGCGATCCGCCCTCGCTGGGCGACTTGGCCGCCGATGCCCGGCCCGTGCGCGCTGAGTAAGGCCCGGGTTCAGTAGCGCACGGCGTACCACGCCCGCTTTACGTACTCGGCAAGAATCGACCCGGCTTCGTAGACCGGCACCGACTTGGCCAGCGTGTCGCCCGGGAATACGCCCTGCGCACCCCACGTGATTTCCGGCCACACCTTGCGGAACACGGCCAGCGCCCGGCCGGTGTGATACCAGCTCGTGACCAGTATTGCGCTTTGCACCTGCTGGCCCGCTAGCGTCTGGCGCGTCATCCGCGCATTTTCCATCGTGCTGCCTGACACACATTCGTGGCCGATGCGCCCTGCGGGCACACCCGCCATCACCAAGCGACGTTCGATCAGCAGGCAATCGCCCTGCCCGCTCACGAACACGCGGGGCGCCGCGCCTGCGTGGTACAGCTCGGCCGCGCCAATTACGCGCTGACCCGATTCGCCGCCCAGCACGACGATCACGTCGGCGTGTGCAAGCCTGGGCTCCTCGCGCAACCAACTCTTGGCCCCGCAGACGAGCACGGCGCTGAACGCCATTGCAACGATGGCGCAACCGCCAATCCAGGCGAGGACACCGCGAACTGTCGAACGACCGAAAACCATATCGGGAATACGCATTTGACGAAAAACCGTGGCGCCAAACGCGCCGTAGGGCAAGCCGGTATCATCGCCACTGTTCAGCAGGAGGCCCGGGCATCGGGTTGTATCCTGCCCGCGCATATTGCGTCAATCGGATTCCCAAGCGGGTTGTTATGGAACTGCAAGGCAAACATTTCGTCCTCGGCCTGACCGGCGGCATCGCGTGCTACAAGTCCGCCGAGCTGGTGCGGCTGTTGACCAAGGCCGGCGCGACCGTGCAGGTCGTGATGACCGAGGCCGCCGCGCACTTCATCACACCGGTGACGGTGCAGGCGCTTTCCGGCCGCCCGGTCTTTACGTCGCAGTGGGATGGCCGCATTGGCAACAACATGCCGCACATCGACCTGTCGCGCGAGGCCGATGCCATCGTCATCGCGCCAGCGTCCACCGACTTTATGGCCAAGCTCGCGCATGGCATGGCAGACGATCTGCTCTCTACGCTGTGCATCGCACGTGATTGCCCCCTGCTCGTGGCGCCCGCGATGAACCGGCAGATGTGGGCCGCACCAGCCACACAACGCAATGCCGCTCAACTGCGCGCCGACGACGTCACCCTGCTCGGCCCCGATGCCGGCGACCAGGCCTGCGGCGAAGTCGGCGACGGCCGCATGCTCGAGCCGGAAGACATCGTCGAGCAGCTCATTGGCTTCTTCCAGCCCAAGCTGCTGCGCGGCCACCGCGTGCTGTTGACGGCCGGCCCGACCTTCGAGCCGATCGACCCGGTGCGCGGCATCACGAATCTGTCCAGCGGTAAGATGGGCTTTGCGCTGGCGCGGGCCGCATCGCAGGCCGGTGCCGAAGTCGCGCTAGTCGCTGGTCCGTGCCATCAGGACACCCCTGCAGGCGTATTGCGCATCGATGTGCAAACCGCCCAGCAGATGCACGACGCCGTCATGCACGAACTGGATGCGGCGAAGAACGACATCTTCATTGCCGTGGCCGCCGTGGCCGATTGGCGTGTGGCACAGGCGGCAGAGCACAAGCTCAAGAAGCAGAGCGACGCCGACGTGCCCTCTCTTACGTTCACGCAGAACCCCGACATCCTGGCGGCTGTCGCACGCCGCCCGAATGCGCCGTTCTGCGTCGGTTTTGCGGCCGAAACGGAGCGCCTGGAGGAGTTTGGCGAGGCCAAGCGTCAGAAAAAAGGCATCCCGTTGCTGGTCGGCAATCTCGGCCATCAGACTTTCGGCCGCGACGACAATGAAGTCGCGCTCTTCGATGCAAAGGGGATCACGCGCCTGCCGCGTGCCGACAAGCTGACGCTCGCGCGCCAGATCGTCGCGGCCATCGCCGATCGCGTGCATGGGGCACAGTCATGAGCGCCGCGCCGATCCGCCTGTCCGTCCTCGATCAAAGCCCCGTCATCTACGGCCACAGCGCGCGCGATGCCATCGCCGCGACGGTCGACCTGGCGCAACTCACGGATGCGCTCGGCTACACGCGCTACTGGTGCGCCGAGCACCACGGCCTGCGTGGCGTCAGCAATCCGGCGCCGGAAGTGATGATCGCCCGCGTGGCGAGCGCCACGAAGCACCTGCGCGTCGGCTCCGGCGGTGTGATGCTGCCGTACTACAGCCCGTTCAAGTTGGCCGAGCAGTTCCGCCTGCTGGAGGCGCTGTTTCCGAACCGCATCGACCTGGGCGTCGGCCGCGCACCGGGCGGCGACATGCGTACCGCGCAGGCCGTAGCCATGGGTGACTACAACCGCGGCGACATCTTCCCGCAGCAGGTGCAGGAACTGATCTGGCACCTGACGGGCACGCTGCCGCCGGATCACCCCGCCTATGGCGTCATCCTGCAGCCCGAGATCGATACCCGACCCGAACTGTGGATGCTCGGCTCCAGCGATTTCGGCGGCGCGCTCGCAGCTCGCCTGGGCATCCGTTTCGCGTTCGCGCACTTCATCAATCCGCACGTCGGGCACATCGTCGCGCAGCAGTACCGCACCGATTTCGAACCCGGCTACGATGCACGCCCGTATAGCGCCGCCGCCATCTTCGTCATCGCCGCCGACACCGAAGCCGAGGCGCGCCGCTACGAGGCTGCGATTGATCTGCGCCGTGTGCAAATGGCGCTTGGCGTGAACGGCCCGATCCCCACCGTCGAACAAGGCGAAGCCCACGTCTACACCGAGCGCGACCAAGCCATCGTCATGCGCGAGCGCCCGCGCAGCATCATCGGCACGCCGGAATCCGTCGCCGAGCAGATGCATGCGCTCAAGGACCGCTTTGTGGCCGATGAACTGATCGTGCTGACCGTCGCACCGAGCTACAAGGCACGCCTGCGCTCCTACGAGCTGCTGGCCGACGCGTTTGCGCTACCATCTCCGGCTTCTGCAACCTCTTCGGCCAGCCCCGCATGAAACTCGACGTCAAGATCCTCGACGCCCGCCTGCACGAACAGCTCCCTCAGTACGCCACCACCGGCAGCGCCGGGTTGGACCTGCGCGCCTGCATCGATGCCCCGCTCACCATCGAGCCCGGCACCACGCACCTGGTCCCGACCGGCATGGCCATCCACCTGGCTGACCCGGGTTATGCCGCGCTGATCCTGCCGCGCTCGGGCATGGGCCACAAGCACGGCATCGTGCTCGGCAACCTGGTCGGGCTGATCGATTCGGACTATCAAGGCCAACTTATGGTCAGCACGTGGAACCGTGGCAGCACGGCATTCGTGCTCAATCCGATGGAGCGCCTTGCACAACTGGTGATCGTGCCGGTCGTGCAAGCCGAGCTGAACATCGTCGACGACTTTGCCGAGAGCGAGCGCGGTGCCGGTGGTTTCGGCAGCACCGGGCGCCACTGACAACATCGCCTACGCATAAGAAAAAAGGCCCGGAACTTCCGGGCCTTTTGTTTGGTGCGACAAGCTCGTCAGGCTTCCGCTTCTTCCTGGGCAGGTGCCGGCGGCGCTTCGTTCTCGGAGAACTCCAGCTTCACCGCATCCGCATCGTCCAGATCCACGACCACCTTTCCGCCATTCACCAGCTTGCCGAACAGCAGTTCGTCGGCCAGTGCCTTGCGGATCAGATCCTGAATCAAACGCTGCATCGGGCGCGCGCCCATCAGCGGGTCGAAGCCCTTCTTCGCCAGGAAGCGACGCAGCTTCTCGGTGAAGATGGCATCCACCTTCTTCTCGTGCAGTTGCTCTTCCAGCTGCATGAGGAACTTGTCGACCACGCGCATGATGATTTCCTCATCCAGCGAGCGGAAGCTGATGGTTGCGTCCAGACGGTTGCGGAACTCAGGCGTGAACATGCGCTTGATGTCGGCCATCTCGTCGCCCTGTTCGCGCGCCGTGGTGAAACCGATCGTTGCCTTGTTCATCGTCTCGGCGCCCGCATTGGTCGTCATGATGATGATCACGTTGCGGAAATCCGCCTTGCGGCCGTTGTTGTCCGTCAGCGCGCCGTGGTCCATCACCTGCAGCAGGATGTTGAAGATGTCCGGGTGCGCCTTCTCGATCTCGTCCAGCAGCAGCACGCAGTGCGGCTTCTTGGTCACGGCTTCTGTCAGCAGACCGCCTTGGTCGAAGCCCACGTAGCCCGGAGGCGCGCCGATCAGCCGGCTCACCGCATGGCGCTCCATGTACTCCGACATGTCGAAGCGGATCAGCTCGATGCCGAGGATGAACGCGAGCTGCTTGGCGACTTCCGTCTTGCCCACGCCCGTCGGGCCGCTGAACAGGAACGAGCCGATCGGCTTATCCGTCTTGCCTAGGCCGGCACGCGACATCTTGATGGCCGAAGCCAACGCATCGATGGCAGGGTCCTGCCCGAACACGACCGACTTCAGGTCGCGCTCCAGCGTCTGCAGCTTGCTGCGATCGTCCTGCGACACGCTTTGCGGCGGGACACGGGCGATGCGCGAGACGATGTCCTCGATCTCGCCCTTGCCGATCGTCTTCTTCTGCTTCGACTTCGGCAGGATCCGCTGCGCTGCACCGGCTTCGTCGATCACGTCGATCGCCTTGTCGGGCAGGTGACGATCGGTGATGAAGCGCGCCGACAATTCAGCCGCGGCGGTCAGCGCCGACGACGCGTACTTCACGCCATGGTGTTCTTCAAAGCGCGACTTCAGGCCACGCAGAATCTGCACGGTCTGATCGACCGTCGGCTCCACCACGTCGATCTTCTGGAAGCGGCGGGACAGTGCTGCGTCCTTCTCAAAGATGCCGCGGTATTCAGTGAACGTCGTCGCCCCGATGCATTTGAGCGCGCCCGACGACAGCGCCGGCTTGAGCAGATTGCTGGCGTCCAGCGTGCCGCCCGAAGCGGCGCCCGCGCCGATCAGCGTATGGATTTCGTCGATGAACAGGATCGCGTTGGGGTTGTCCTTGAGCGACTTCAGCACGCCCTTCAGGCGTTGCTCAAAGTCGCCGCGGTACTTGGTGCCGGCCAGCAGCGCGCCCATGTCGAGCGAGTAGACGACGGACTTCGCGAGAATGTCCGGCACTTCGCCCTTGGTGATGCGCCATGCCAGGCCCTCGGCGATGGCCGTCTTGCCGACACCGGCCTCGCCCACCAGCAGCGGATTGTTCTTGCGGCGGCGGCACAGCACCTGCACCACGCGCTCGACTTCCTGCTCGCGGCCGATCAGCGGATCGATCTTGCCGGCCTTGGCCAGCGCGTTCAGGTTCTGGGTGAACTGCTCGAGCGGGCTTTCCTTGCCGTCGCCGCCTTCGCCTTCAGGGTTGCCCTCGCCTTGCTTGGCGGGCTCAGCCTGATCCTTGCGGATACCGTGGCTGATGAAGTTGACGACGTCCAGCCGGGTCACGCCCTGTTGCTGGAGGTAGTACACCGCGTGCGAATCCTTCTCGCCGAAGATGGCCACCAGCACGTTCGCGCCCGTGACTTCCTTCTTGCCGTTGGAGGTCGATTGCACATGCATGATGGCGCGCTGGATCACGCGCTGGAAGCCGAGCGTCGGCTGCGTGTCCACCTCGTCCGTGCCGGGTACCACCGGGGTGTTGTCGGCGATGAAGTTCTTCAGGTGCGTGCGGAGGTCTTCGATGTTGGCAGCGCAGGCGCGAAGCACCTCGGCGGCCGTCGGGTTGTCCAGCAGCGCAAGCAGCAGATGCTCCACCGTAATGAATTCGTGGCGAGCCTGACGGGCTTCAACAAACGCCATATGCAGGCTGACTTCCAGTTCTTGCGCAATCATGCTTCCTCCATCACACACTGCAGCGGATGGCCCGCTTGCCGTGCATGGGTTGACACCAATTCCACTTTCGTCGCGGCGATATCCCGGGTGTAGAGACCGCACACGCCCTTACCTTCCCGATGCACCGTCAGCATGATTTGTGTGGCTGTTTCCCGGTCTTTGCTGAAGTATTGTTGAAGAATCATCACGACGAATTCCATCGGGGTGTAGTCGTCGTTAAGCAGCAGCACCTTGTACATCGCGGGCGGTTTGAGCGCTTGCTCTTTCCGCTCCAGGACGGTGCCTGCATCGTGTTGTGGAGTGGTCGCTTGCCGGATTGCCATGGTCCTATTCTAACCACTCCTTTCGAGTTCGCAATTTGGGGAAATAACGCCGACTTCAAGGTCTACAAACGGTTTGGCCCGTGCCGCGTGCGTCCGTCAGCCCTCGGGCGCGAAGGGTCTTGCCGCCTCCGCGCTGGCTGAAACCCGCGCAAGCGCCGCGCCCGAGATGCCAATCGTTTTCCGTACTTTGAGGCGATCGACCGGATTTCGAGCAAATCCTCTTCAGAAACTGACCGTTTTTCGCCACAAACCCACCGTTCGTGGCCTTGACAGTCTCTTACATTCCTCGAACAATCGAATTCAGCATGTGCTCTCTACTGCCCCGCAAACCGTTGGCAGTGAGCCACATGAATGGTGAGCCCGGGAGGCCTCACACCAGTCGACAACAGATCGACAACCGCTTCAGGCTGTGGTGTTTGCCACAAGAAGACCGATCGCTTGCGGCGCGGTTCCACCCGTGCCATTCGTCGTGCCCTGCGGGCCGGCGGCCGGGCGATGACTGCGCGGTACCGCTCTGCACTGCCCCGACAGGCACACCCCTCCCGGCTCGGACTTGTGTTTTAACGGAGGGGTTTTCATGGCACTCGGTACGGTCAAATGGTTTAACGACGCCAAGGGTTTCGGTTTCATCTCGCCTGACGAAGGCGGCGAAGAGCTGTTCGCGCATTTCTCGGCCATCCAAATGGCTGGCTTCAAGACGCTCAAGGAAAATCAGCGCGTCTCGTTTGAAGTGACGCAAGGCCCGAAGGGCAAGCAGGCCACCAACATCCAGGCTGCCTGATTGGCGTTGTGCGGCACCTTGCCGCATGGCGATGGTGCCCAAATGCAAAAAACCCGGCGACATGCCGGGTTTTTTGTTGCCCGGGCGCAGGACAATGACGGCGGTGCACCGCGCGCAACACGTCGTTTCGGACAACCCGGGTTCCATCGAGGGCACAAATGGCATCCTGACCGGCTCAGGCGGCAACACATTCGACCTGGGCAGCCTCAGATCGCAGATCAGCCGGCAGGCTTGCGACAAGATCCTGTCGCAGGGCACGCTGCTTTGGGCCGCGGCGCAGGCGAGCGCGCACTACACTGCAATATCGATTGACCGTTCGCCCGCCCCTTCTTCGCTCCCGAGGAACCTCATGCTGGAAACCGCCGCGCTGGCAGCCGGACTCTCCTGGACCAGCGGATTTCGACTCTATCTGGCCGTATTTGCTGCGGGCGTCCTGGGCCGCACGGGTTGGCTACATTTGCCGCCCGGGCTGCAGATGCTGGAATCGTGGTGGGTGATCGGCCTGGCCGGCGTGCTGGCGGTGGCGGAATTCCTGGCCGACAAGATTCCCGGTTTCGATTCCGTGTGGGATGGCATCCAGACCTTCATCCGCGTGCCTGCGGGTGCGATTCTGGCCGCCGCCGCGTTCGGGCAGCTCGATCCGCAATGGATGGTGGCTGCAGGACTGATCGGCGGGACGCTGGCCGGCACGGCGCATGCCACCAAGGCCGGCACGCGCGCACTGATCAACACGTCGCCGGAACCGTTCTCGAACTGGGTGGCGTCGTTCAGCGAAGACGTGGCCGCCAGCGGTGGTTTGTTGATGGCGTTTTTCCTGCCGATTGCGTTTCTGGTGGTGCTGGCGCTGCTGCTATTGGTATCGGCGTGGTTACTGCCCAAGCTGTGGCGCGGTGTGCGGCAGCTGCGCGATGCATTGCGCGGACGCTCGCCTGGGCCACAATCGCCCGGCACAACGCGGTTGCCGCACTGAGGCACCACCCGAACGCGCAGCGGCGAGACACAGCATCCGCGCCGCGCATGCGCATCCCCTAGGCAAATTCTGATTTATAGTTTCGCCCCTGCTCAGACGAAGCAGCCATCGGTACACTCGCGCCATCGCTTTCAGTGCCATAGAGAAAGTGATCGAGGTGTGGAAACCTCGTGCGTAACGGGTGAGGACCGAGCATAGGTTCTTGCCCTCGACTGCTATGGCTTGGCTTCGTCACCCTCCTGGGGCGAGCCAGGCATGAGCGGCTTCGGCCGCGCCGACTGTTACGCATCGGTTTTCCACCTTGCCTGTGCTCGCCCACCCCTCCACCAAGGGTTGGGCGCGGTTCCGTTCATCAGCTGAAAAGGAATGCCGTGACCCGCTCGATCTCCAAATCCGCCAATTCCCCGGCTGGCGATTCGCTCACCGAATATCAAAAAGGTGTTGGCGCCGCGCGTGAGTTTTTGCGTGCCCTGTCCGCGCGCGCCGCAGCCCCCAAGCATTCCGCAACGAGCACGGCGGACTTGCCAGAGCAACCCGAACACCCCTGCTGATCAATGGGCGAGGCCCGGCGCATGGGCCCGCAGCGCCGTTGTTGCAGCACCGGCGTTGGGGCTTGTTGGGGCTCGCCCACCCATTTTTTCGCGTGCGAACGCGGCCAGAACTGCGAGCGTCTGCGGATGGCCGTTGGCGGCGCGAAATAAAAAAACCCCGGCCAGCCGAAGCTGCCGGGGTTTTCCTTAGCATCACGGCCGAAGCCGCGAAGCGCGTGCTTACATATTGTCGATCATCACTTGACCGAAGCCCGAGCACGACACTTGGGTCGCGCCTTCCAGCAGACGGGCGAAGTCATACGTGACCTTCTTGGACAGGATCGACTTCTCGATCGACGAGATGATCAGGTCAGCGGCTTCCGTCCAGCCCATGTGACGCAGCATCATTTCGGCCGACAGGATTTCCGAACCCGGGTTCACGTAGTCCTTGCCTGCGTACTTGGGAGCCGTGCCGTGGGTGGCTTCGAACATCGCCACCGAATCCGACAGGTTGGCACCCGGGGCGATACCGATACCGCCAACTTGTGCAGCCAGGGCGTCGGAGATGTAGTCGCCGTTCAGGTTCAGCGTTGCCACCACCGAGTACTCGGCCGGACGCAGCAGGATCTGCTGCAGGAAGGCGTCGGCAATCGCGTCCTTGACGATGATTTCCTTGCCCGTCTTCGGGTTCTTGAACTTGCACCACGGGCCGCCGTCGATCAGCTCGGCGCCGAATTCCTTCTGTGCCAGCGCGTAGGCCCAGTCACGGAAACCACCTTCCGTGAACTTCATGATGTTGCCCTTGTGCACGATCGTGACCGACGGCTTGTCGTTGTCGATCGCATACTGGATGGCCTTGCGCACCAGACGCTCCGTGCCTTCGCGCGAAACCGGCTTCACGCCGATGCCCGACGTTTCCGGGAAGCGAATCTTCTTCACGCCGAATTCGTCTTGCAGAATCTTGATCAGCTTCTTGGCCTTGTCGCTCTGGGCTTCGAATTCGATACCGGCGTAGATGTCTTCCGAGTTCTCGCGGAAGATGACCATGTCGGTCTTCTCCGGCTCTTTGACCGGCGAAGGCACGCCCTTGAAATAGCGCACCGGGCGCAGGCAGACGTAGAGGTCCAGCTCCTGGCGCAGCGCCACGTTCAGCGAACGGATGCCGCCGCCCACCGGCGTCGTCAGCGGGCCCTTGATCGACACCACGTAGTCCTTCAGGACTTGCAGGGTCTCTTCCGGCAGCCACACGTCCGGGCCGTACACCTTGGTCGACTTCTCGCCGGCGTAGATTTCCATCCAGGAAATCTTGCGCTCGCCCTTGTAAGCCTTCTCAACCGCCGCGTCCACCACCTTGATCATCACCGGGGTGATGTCGAAGCCGGTGCCGTCACCTTCGATGTACGGAATGATCGGGTTGTTCGGAACGTTGAGGGAGAAGTCTTGGTTGACGGTGATCTTCTCGCCGGCCGGGACCTTGATGTGTTGATACATGGACGACTCCAGTGCAGACCGCAGGTAGCGGGTGGACGGTGGGGGTTGACAGCACAGCGCGCCGCTCTCGGGTTGGCCGGCGTGGCGCACTGCAATGAACTGGCGATTCTAACGGCCTACGATGACGCGCTCACGATGCACCGCACAAATCTCGCATCCCGCGCAGGCCGCAACTCTTATATAAGACACAAGAGTGAATTCCGCATTATGCCGGAAAATTTCACCATCCGCCATACTCCCGCACGTGGCGGCGCTGCTGTCAACTGGCGGGCAGACAGGCGTCGGAAGCCCGGCCGATCCGGGCTCGGGCATCGATCGATCCGGGGTCCGCTCCCAGCCGGGCATTCCAGGCATCCGCCAGTCGGGCCAACGCGGCGCGCAGGTCGAACGCGTTGTCGGCGTCGAGCAAACGGATCAGGCCCATGCCGTCCAGGCCAGGATTGCGCCGGACCAGCCATGCGAGCGTCTGGACGTGTTCGGCAAAGCGATCGTCAGCCTGGTGCAAATGGCTGAAACAGGCTAGACCGGCCTGGCGGTCCAGCGGAGCACCGCAGAGCGTCTGCGACACGAGCATGAAATCGTCGAGAGCGGAATCGCCATGCGAAGGCGGACGGAAGCCAGGCGCCGCGCCGAGCAGAAGCAACGTACCGCAGCCGAGGACAAAATCGCGGCGCCGGAAGTGAGCAGGCTTGGTGGGCTGGGCGGCCCCTGTGGGGCGGGGGGACGTCGGCGGAATAGACACGGTGGGCCTTGGGCAAAATCGGCTCGCAGTTTCAAGGCGCGGGCGCCGTCATCCAATCAGACCGGTCCGAAATGCTGCCGCGGCACACCGGGCACCGGGCATCTTTCTTGCGCAGCGCAACATGCGCCACATGGCGGATCAGGGCACACCGAAGCTTTTGCCCCACCTCACAAAAAATTCAGCGCGACATGTCAACGCGCCTGTAACGGGCTGCGTTATTGCAGATGACTCATTTAGCGGGTCGTTGGTTAACTCACTGATCTATAAAAGGATTCACCATGAAGAAGCTGATCGCTGCCCTGATCGCCGGCCTGTTCGCCACCGGTGTGTTCGCCCAAGCCTCCGCTCCGGCTGCTGACGCAGCTGCTGCTCCGGCTGCTGAAAAGGCTGCCCCGAAGGCCAAGAAGGCCAAGAAGCACCACCACAAGAAGGCTGCCAAGAAGGCTGCTGACGCTTCGGCTCCGGCTGCTGACGCCGCCAAGCAATAAGCTTGTGTTTCTGCCGGGCCCGCGTGGCTCGGCCGATACAGAAAAAGCAGGTGCTTATGCATCTGCTTTTTTTTTGCCCTCGCCTGCTGAGCGGAAACCCGGACGCGCATGCAGGGCTGTCAAAATAGCGCCATCAAGCTTGAGTACCTTGCCCACTCCTCACAACAAGAAACAGGGATGGCGCAATGGAATTCCGATCGATGTTCGCTCCGGTGCGACGAAAACGCACCGTGTTCACGATGCTCTCTCTTGCCGCGCTGGCCGCTGCCGCTGTAATTGCAGGCTGCGGTGGCTCGTCGTCCGATTCGACGCCGGTGTCGACGGCCACGCCTTCGGATGCGGCCACGGCTGACGCCAACATCCAGGCCGCATGGGTGGAAATCGGCGACAGCAACCAGGCTGTCGTGCGCGCCGTCACGAGCTATACGAACAGCGCCTCGCCCGTCGACAGCTCGGTCTGCCCGCTGCTGACGGTGGACGGCACCTCCACGCGCATGACGCTGCGTGTGGCGGCCGGCACGCCGGCGCAACGCACCACGGCCAGCGCCGCCAGCGATTCGAAAGCCTCGTCGTTCCCTGTGAATGCCTGCGAAGCCACCGTGGCCTCCACGGCCAAGGCCGCGTCGATCGGCGCGCGCGTGCTGCCGCTGCCCAAGGCCAACCCGCAGCGCGTGGTGATCCTGGCGGACACCGGCTGCCGCATGAAGAAGTCGAGCAACACGTTCCAGTCGTGTAACGACCCGCTGTCGTGGCCGTTTGCGAGCGCTGCCGCCACGGCCGCCAAGATGAACCCGGACCTCGTCCTGCACGTGGGCGACTACCACTACCGCGAAAACGCCTGCCCGCCTGACGTGGCCGGCTGCCAGGGCAGCCCCTGGGGATACGGCTGGGATACGTGGCAGGCCGACCTGTTCCAGCCCGCCGCTCCGCTGATGGCTGCGGCCCCGTGGGTGCTGGTCCGCGGCAACCACGAGGAATGCGCGCGCGCCGGCCAAGGCTGGTACCGCTTCCTGGATCCACGCCCGTACTCCACCGCCCGCTCTTGCGACGACCCGGCCAACGACACCGCTGCCAACGCGTCGGACCCATACGCCGTAGCGCTCGGCAGCGACACGCAGGTCATCGTGTTCGATTCGGCCAAGGCCGGCACGACGGCATTGGCGACGACCGACCCGTGGTTCCAGACCTACCAGAAGCAGTTCAGCACGGTGGGCACGCTGGCCGCCAAGCCGGGCGTGATGTCGATCTTCACGAACCACCATCCGATCCTGGGCTTCGTGCCCATCGCGGGCAGCACGCCGCTGGGCGGCAATGCGGCGCTGCTGTCGGTCATGAACAGCCTGAACGCCACGGCGTATTACCCGCCGGGCGTGCAGGTCGCGCTGCACGGCCACGTGCATGACTTCCAGGCAATCAACTTCACCAGCAACCACCCCGCGACCATTGTTGCCGGCAACGCCGGCGATTCGCTCGACGTGGCCCTGCCCGATCCGTTCCCGGCTATCAGCCCGGCTTCGGGGGTAACGGTGGGCAGCATCTCGCACAACAACTCGTTCGGCTTCATGGTGATGGACCGCCAGCCCGCGCCCGCCAAGGGCTGGTTGTTCAAGGCCTACACCGTAGCCGGCAAGCTGCTGACAACGTGCACGCAGAACGGCACGAGCCTGGTGTGCGACAAGACAGGCTTCGTCGCACCTTGAAGCACCTGCGCACCGCGCTGTGGATTGCCGCCGCACTCTGCTCGGGTGCGGCGGCAGCTGAATCGATCGGCTTGACGCTCAGGCTGGACGCCGTGCCGCCGCCCGCCGAGTCGACCGCGTTCAAGCCGGACCCGAACCTCGTCGCGCTCGGCAAGCGGGTGTTTTTCGATCCGCGCCTGTCGGAGCCGCAAGGCACGTCGTGCGCGGCGTGCCATGACCCCGGCCGCGCCTTCGCGCCGACGCTGAAGGGCGAGGCGCTACGCATCGGCGTGCCGGCCGGCAGCCGCCCCGGGCACGTGGCGGCACGCAACGCGCCGTCGCTGCTGTATCTGCGCTACATCCCGCATCGCTATTTCTTCCAGGACGACGACGCCAGCTTCCCGTCGCCGTTCGGTGGCTTCTTTGCCGATGGCCGCGCAGACTCCATCCCGGAACAGATTCGCGGCCCGCTGTTCAACCCGGACGAAATGGGCAACCGATCAGCGCGCGACCTGCAGCGCAAGGTGGCCGGCACCGACCTTGGCGAGGCATTTGCAAAACAGTTCGGCGCCAATGCGGTGCATGAGCCCGAACGCCTGGTCAGCGTGCTGGGCAAGGCGCTGGAGGCCTATTTCCAGAGCGACGAGCTGGCGCCGTTCACCTCCCGCTTCGACGATTTCCTGCGCAAGCGCACGCCACTTTCCGCCGCCGAGATGCGCGGCCTCGCCCTGTTCCGCAATCCGGACAAAGGCAACTGTGCGTCGTGCCATCTGATGGTGGAATCGTCTTCGCGGCCGGAGCGGTCCCTGTTCACGGATTTCGGCTACGACGCCATCGCCGTGCCGCGCAACCCGCTGCTGCCCGCCAACAAGGACGCACGCCACTTCGACGTCGGCCTGTGCCAGACCGCCCGCACGCTCAAATGGCCGGAGCCCGATCAGTGGTGCGGCTACTTCCGCACGGCGGGCCTGCGCAACGTGGCGGTGCGCCAGACGTTCATGCACAACGGCGTGTTCCGCACCCTGCGCGACACGGTGGCCTTCTATGCCACACGCTCCACCGACCCCGCGCAGTGGTACCCCGGCGGCAAGCGCTTCAACGATGTGCCGGCCAAGTACCAGGGCAACATCAACGTGAATGCCGTGCCGATGAACCGCCGCCCCGGCACCACGCCTGCGCTGACGGAAGACGAAATTGACGACATCGTTGCATTCCTGCGCACGCTCACCGATGCGCGGTATGTGGCGCTGATGCCCGATCCGGCAGCCGACAAGGCGCGCGCTGCGCATGCGCCAAAGGTGGCCGCGAAGACGGTCGCCCTCGAACGTCAGCCTCCCGCGGGCACCAACACGCGGTAACAACTTCGTCGCACAGCCCGCCGCCGTTTCATTGACGGCGGCTGGCCGAGTGCCGATCATGGAGCGTTTCTTTTCTGATCCGTTCGCGCCATGACCACCCTGTCCCGCCTCTTCGCCGCTCTGTCGCTGGCCGTTGCCGCCACCGTAGCCCTCGCCCAGACACCCGCCGCGCCCACCGCCCCCAATACCGGCCTGCCCGTGGTCGACCTGACCATCGGCATGTACAAGGTCAAGGCCGAGGTGGCGGCCACCCCGCAAACGCGCGAGACCGGTCTGATGTTCCGCAAGTCCATGCCCGATACCGCGGGCATGCTGTTCGTGTTCGATGAATCCGCCGGCCACTGCTTCTGGATGAAGAACACCGACCTGCCGCTGTCCATCGCCTTCATCACCGACGACGGCACCATCTCCGACATTGCCGAGATGAAGCCGCAGACCGAAGACAACCACTGCCCCACCCGGGCCGGCAGCTACGCGCTGGAAATGAACAAGGGCTGGTTTGCACGCAAGGGCGTCAAGCCCGGCATGAAGGTGGGCGGGCTGCCGCGCTAAGGCCCACGCCCATACAACAACAGAGAGGAGACCGCCGCATGCACGCCTTCGACAACAACCGTCGCCGCTGGATGCAGCAGGCCGGCGCGCTGGCCGCGGGTGCGGCGTCCGCCGGTTTGCCGCTGCATGCCCTGGCCGCCGATGCGCCCAAGAAGGGCACGCGCTTGATCTTGCTGGGCACGGCAGGCGGGCCCACGCCCAAGAAGAATCGCTCGGCGCCGGCACAGGTGATCGTCATCAACGGCGTGTCGTACGTGGTCGATTGCGGCAACGGTGTCGCACGCCAGTATGTGACGGCGGGCCTCAAGCTCAAGGACATCCGCCACGTCTTCCTCACGCATCAGCACTCCGACCACAACGCCGATTACGGCACGCTGATGCTGCTGGCGTGGGCCACCGACCTGACCGGCCCCGTTGACGCCTGGGGCCCGCCCCCGCTGGCCGCCATGACGACCAAGTTCCTGGAGCTGTACGACTACGACATCCGCACGCGCATTGCCGATGAGGGCCGTCCGCCGCTGGCGCCGATGATTCATCCGCACGAAATCAGCGAAGGCGGGCTGGTCATGCAGGACGCCAACGTGAAGGTAACGAGCGCGCTGGTCAAGCACCCGCCAGTGTCGCCGGCATTTGCGTTTCGCTTTGATTCGGCAGACCGGTCCATCGTCATCTCCGGCGATACGGCACCGAGCGAAAACCTCGTGCGCCTGGCGTACGGCGCCGATGTGCTCGTTCATGAGGTGATGCACCTGCCGTCGCTCGACAAGCTGCTGTCCACCGAGCCGAACGCCAAGACGCTGCGCGAGCATCTGCTGGCGAGCCACACCTCCACCGATGAGGTCGGCCGCATCGCTACCGAGGCCAAGGTGAAGACGCTGGTGCTGTCGCACTTCGTGCCCGGCGGGTACCCGTATCTGGAAGATTCAGTCTGGCTCGATGCCGTACGCCCGCACTTCAAGGGCGAGATCATCGTCGGGCACGATCTGCAGGAAATTTAAGGCCGGCCGCTGGTGGCTTCGCTGCAATCGCGGTAGAGCTGATTGCGGCCGCCGGGCAGGGTCTCGTCGGTGAGGAAGCCGGTGGGGCCCTTCGTCCACCACACATATTGGCCCGACGCATACCGCGCACCCGAAGCGGCCATCACGTTGGCAAAGACCAGCGTCTTGCCGTTGAGCGTCATGGCGGCCAGCGGGGTGTCGCCCACCGTCATGTATTTCACGAGCAGTGTCTTGCCGCCTTCGCACGTGTAGCGCACGTCGTGCGGGTCTTTGATCGGCAACGCCGAATACGCACGCGCCTGATCGATGGCCTTGTTGAGACCGGCCTTGGCAAAGTCGAGAGCCGTGTTCAGATCGTCGGACGACATACCGGGCACCGGCGATTGCTGGGCGGCGGCGATACCGCTAAATGCGCCGGCGCCCAGCGCCAGCCCGAACATCACTGCAGTTGCGAAACGACGCATGGATCCGTCTCCTGAGAATGGTCAGCGCAAGTCGGTTAGTCCGCTGCGTCGCTGTCAGGTTCGGTGGGCTTGAGCACGAATGCTGTCGGCTCGACGCGCTGCGGGAGTTCATCGGACAGCGCACGCGCGGCCTCGGCAAAGCACTGCACTAGGCTGTCGGCCAACGATGACGGCGCATGATGCTCGGCTCGCATGGCGCGCACGTCAAACGTCTGCGCGGGCTCCAGCGCGAATAGCGCGATGCGCTCCATGCTGCCGGTGGCGGCCGTGAATTGATCGAGCATCGTCACGCCGAGCGACTCCTCCACCAGCGAACGCGCCAGCGAATACGTCTGCACTTCCAACGTCGACTGCGGCGCCAGCCCGCCGCGCGCCAATGTCTGCCCGACCAGCGAGCCAAGCGAGATCTGGTCTTCCAGTCCGATGAACGGCTTCTCGGCAAGGAGCTTATGCAGCGCGCGGCCGTCCGTCTTGCCGCCCACCCAGGCGCGCGGCGCGGCCAGGAGGATGCGACCCTGCGCGACCGGCGTGGTGCTGATGGCCGGATGCACGGGCGGCGCAAAGGCAAAACCGACGTCGATGTCCTGTGAGAGCAACCCCTGCACGATCTCGGCCGTGTGATGCGTGAACACGCGCACCAGCGTATCGGGATGGCGCTGCGAGAAACGCCGCACGGCAGGCGCGAGGATGCTTGGGGCCAGGCTGGGCGTTGCCGCCACGCGCAAGCGCCCGGCGCCCTTGTGACGCAGATTGGCCGACACGCGCCGCACGCGCTCGACCTCCTGGTACAACCGCTCGACTTCGCTGAACAGCTCGAACGCCTCCGCGGTGGGCTGCAGGCGGCCCTTGGTGCGGTCAAACAGGCGGAAGCCGAGTTGCAGCTCGGTGTGCTGCAGCACACGCGTCACCACGGGCTGCGACACGTTCAGCATGCGCGCCGCCTCGCTGACAGTCCCGACCAGCATCACGGCGCGGAAGACTTCAATCTGGCGCAGACGCATGGCCGCCGGTCCTCTCAATCCGAATAGGGAAGCGCCGATTGTGACATCCAGCGCCGGTCTTCGGCTAGGCGGGTGCCGGTGTGGCGGAAGCGCCCTCCGCTTCCAGCGCATCCAGAAACACGCGCACCTTGCGCGGCACCAGCTTGCGAGCCGGCATCAGCGCGTAGACGCGCAGCGCGGTCAGCTCGAAATCGGGCAGCACGCGCACGAGCCTGCCGGCCGCGACTTCCGTATCGCCCACGGAGCGCGCCATGCGTGCCACGCCCAGGCCGCGCACGGCGGCGCGGGCGCGCATTTCGGCGTTCAGGGTCTGCAGGCGCGGCTGGATCGGGACTTCGATCGGCTCGGCCGTCGGCTCGCCGATGGGGCGGAAGGCCCAGCTCGCGTCGTCGGGGCCCGAAAGGCAGGGCCAGCCGGCGAGGTCTGCTGGCGTCTTCAGCGGGGGGCGTTCCGCCAACAAGGTCGGCGACGCATACAAACCGCGCGGGATCAGCACCACGCGACGCGCCACCAGCGAGGAATCCGGCAGCACCTGATCGACCATCACGAAGACAATGTCGTAGCCACTGGCCAGCAGGTCGGGCTGTTCCCACGAGATGTGCACCTGGATTTGCAGATGCGGATATTTCTCCAGCGTGCGGCACACGGGTTCGGTCAGGTGCTGCGCACCGACTTCGTACGGCGCAGCGATACGCAGCGTGCCGGCCACGGTCTCGCTGGCCGCGGTGGTGTCGGCGTGCACTTCGCGCAGGCGCTCGAACAGCGGCGCGATGTCGTCGTAGAAGTGCGAGCCCGCTTCGGTCAGCCGCAACTGTCGCGTGGTGCGCGTCATGAGCCGCACGCCCAGCCCGGCTTCCAGCCGTGAAACGGCGGCGCTGGCGGTCGATTTGGGGATGCCCAGCGCCTCGGCGGCGGCGGTAAAGCTGCCGGCCTCCACCACGCGGCAGAAGGTTTCCCAATCGTTCCACTCCATTGTTCGCATGACTGGACAGTGTTCCTAGAGTTGGCCGTTTATCCGGCTGGCGGGCAAGTTTAAGCTCGGGCACATGTCGCTGCAAATCCTCAAACCCGCGTCCCTGCGGGCGTTTCCCCACTTTTCTTCGGCGCGCGTCCACGCTTTTGGGCTGACGATGGGCCTGTCCACAGGTCTCGATTTTGTCTCGTCGCAGATGTTCGCCGTGGCGGGCCAGCACATCCAGGGCGGTGTGCATGCGAGCCCCGAGGCGTATCTATACGCCGTCACAGCGTATGCCGTGGCGGCCGTGGTCGCCAACCTCGCCATCGGCCGCATTGCCGCGCACGTGGGCTACCGGATGTATTCGCTGGCGGGCATCGTGCTGTTCGCCATCGGCTGCGTGGTGTGCGCCGAGTCCAACAACATCGGCGAGCTCGTCATCGGACGGACTATCCAGGGCCTGGGTGCGGGCGGCCTGTTTTCGGCATCGCGCATCCTGGTGCAACTCGCGGCCGAGCCCGACGAACGCATTCCGCCGATGCTGATGTTCAGTGTCGGCCTGTTCGGGCTGACCACGATTGCGCCGTGGATCTGCGCCGAAGTGCTGGAATACAGCGAATGGCGCGTGATCTTCTGGATCGAACTGGCGCTCGCCGGCGCGGCATGGATGGCGGTGTTCTTCCTGCCGCCCGAGCATCATCAGCCGCGCACACGCGCCGCACGCCGCCCCGATGCAGCACCGCCGCAACAAAGCCAATGGGATTGGATTGGCGTGGGTGCGATGGCCATCGGCGCGCTGTCGTTCCTGATGGGCCTGTCAGAGCTGCGCTACAGCCGGCTGACGGCCTCGCCTTTGATTCCGCTGCTGTTGCTGGGCGGCACGGCTTCTTTGCTGCTGGCCATCCACCGCCTGCGCACGCACCCAGACCCGTGGCTCGATCTCTCGCGGCTGAACGGCCGCCGCTACCTGTGGGGCATTGGTTTCTACGGCATCTATTACTTGATGAGCGGGTACTGGTCGTACCTCTTTCCGGCGGTATCGCAAGGCGGCCTGGGTTTTACGTTCCGCACGACCACGCTGTTCCTGATGATCAGCGGGGCAGTGTCGACCGTGGTAGCCGTCGCCATGACCGCCTGGTTGCCGTTCTTCTTCCGCAAGCGGCGCTTCATCGCCATCGGCTTTGCCGTGTACGCGGCAGCGGCGCTGCTGCTGGCAACAAGCCTGATGCCGGGCGCGCCGGACTACGCGTTCTTCCCCGTGTCGATTCTGGAAGGCATCACGCCGGGCGCGGTGATGATCCAGGTGGCGATGATGACGTACCTCGATCTCGACCGCGAAGACTTTGCGCACGGCTACCAGATGAAGAACATTGCGCGCCAATTCGCGACCGCGGTAGGCACGGGGCTGGCGGCGGTGTCGCTGCAGACGCAGCAGGCGGAATCGCGCTCACTCATCGTGGCGCACGTCACGCGGTTCACCTCAGACCTGCAAGCTGCCAACCCGCTCACGCCCGAGCGGTTGGCAAGCCTCTCTGCCGAAATCGATCGGCAAGCGACGTTGTTGGCAGGCACGCAACTCTTCAGCTGGTTTGCCGTGGCATGCAGTGTGTTTGCCGTACTCGTGTTGGTGCAGCGCTCCCTGCGCTGAACCCGCGCACTACGACTTCTGCAACGCGTACCGTCCGGCCCCCGTCACGGCAAGTAACAGTAGCCCGCCCATGATGCTGAGGTTCTTGTAGAACTGAACCATATTGGCGGTCTGCATGGCGCCTTCGACGTTCCAGAACGTATGGGCGATCAGCGCAGTGCCCAGCACGAAAAGCGCCATCAACAGCGCCAGCGGTCGGGTCCAGAAGCCGATCAACAGGGCAATCCCCACGCCAAATTCCATGACGACAGCGATGGCGGCCGCTACTACCGGCATGGGCGCACCGACCGTCCCCATGTAGCCGACGGTGCCCTGGAAGCCGGTAAGCTTGCCCCAGCCGGAAATCAAGAACAGCAGCATCATCAGCACACGACCGAGCAAGATCAACTCGTCGCGCCAGCGTTGAATGAATGCGTCCATAGCAGCCTCCGGAGCCGGTCTTGGTGCTTCAAGTCTAGGCGCTGGATTTGCCAAGTGTGGTTTCGAGCGCATCGAGTACCGCCTGGATCACACGGTGCCGCACATGCTCTTTCCGCTCGATCATGCCGACCGTGCGTACCGGTGTTTGCGGCGGCATGGGCAGCACGCGCAGGGCCGGATCGCTCTCCCAGCTTGCGCGGCGCAGGCGGGGCACCAGCGTCACCCCCACTTGCTGGCGCACCAGCTCGACAATCGCCTCGATTGAATTGACCTCGATGAACTCGTTGACTGCCATGTGCGTCTTGCGGAGGGCGCGGTCGATGAGCGCACCCGTGCGCACCGCGCGGTCGAAGCGCAGGAAGGGATGCATGCGCAAAACTTCCTCAGCGCGGCCACGCGTATGGCGGCCCGCCACGACTACCAGCGGCTCGGTATAGAGCGGGTGCCACGCAAGGTTGGCAGGCAGGCGCTCAAGATGTTCGACCACCAGCGCGCCATCCAGCTCGCCCGCCTCCACCTGCTCCGCCAGTTCGCCCGATTTGCCGGTGATGAGCTTGACGTCCAGCCCTTTGTGCACCTGCTTGAGCCCTGCAACCGCATGTGCCAACGACCCCATCACCGACACGACCGCGCCGATTGCCACGGCGCCGGACAACTCCGTCTGGGGTTCGTCGCCGATGCGCATGGCGTCGTACAGGCCCAGCAGATGCTCGGCTTGCGGCAGCAGCGCGCGGCCGTGCGCATTGAGCGTGACGGTGCGTCCAGACCGGTCGAACAGATCGCGGCGCAGTTCGGTTTCGAGCGCACGCATCTGCAGGCTCACCGCGGCCTGCGTCAGTGCTACGCGCTCGGCGGCGGCGGCAAACGAGCCGTGGCGAGCCACGGCAACAAAGGTGCGGAGAAAGCGGACGGTACTCACGGAAGGGTCCGGTAGAATCTCAAGTTTCTTTTAAGCTGAATCCAATGAATTTTAACTTTATTAAATCGAGCGCACCGCAAATAATCGTTCGTCAGACCTTCCCGTTTATTCGCGCTTAAGCCCATGTCCCACCGCTTCGATTGGCAGAATCCGTATCCCACCGTCCGCATTCCGCTGTTTGCGCGCAATGTTGTGTCGACGTCCCACCCGCTGGCCGCACAGGCGGGGCTGCGCATGCTGCTCGCAGGCGGCAGTGCCGTCGATGCGGCCATCGCGGCGGCGGCCATGCTCACCGTGGTCGAGCCCGTCTCGTGCGGCCTCGGCAGCGATGCATTCGCAATCCTCTGGGACGGCAAGGAACTGCACGGCTTGAACGCCTCCGGCACCGCGCCGCAGGCATGGAACCTCGATTACTTCCGCAAGAAATACGGCGAAGATGCCAACGGCAACCCCAAGCGCCCCACACGCGGCTGGGACGCGGTGACCGTGCCCGGCGCCATCTCCGCGTGGGCTGCGTTGCACGAACGCTTCGGCAAGCTGCCGTTTGCCGATGTGCTGGAACCCGCCGCCGAGATTGCCGAGCGCGGCCACACCATCGCGCCCATCGTTGCGCACAAGTGGGCAGCGGCCATTCCGGAGCTGCACAACCAGCCCGGCTACGCGCAGGCCTTCATGCCGCACGGCCGCGCGCCGGAAGTGGGCGAAAAATTCAAACTGCCCGACGCAGCCGCTACGCTGCGCCGCCTCGGCCAGACCAACGGCCGTGATTTCTACGAAGGCGAACTCGCCGAGCGCATCGCCGCCTATTCGCGCGAATGCGGCGGCGGCATGACCGCACAAGACCTGCGCGACTATCGCCCCGAATGGGTAAAGCCGATCACCAAGCGCTACCGCGGCTACGACGTGCACGAAATCCCGCCGAACGGCCAGGGCATCGCCGCGCTCATCGCGCTCGGCATTCTGGATCGCTTCGATCTTGGCGCCCTGCCCGTCGACTCGGCAGACTCGCAGCATCTGCAGATTGAAGCGATGAAGCTGGCGTTTGCCGATCTCTACCAATACGTGGCCGACCCGCGCTCGATGGAAGTCACGCCCGAGCAGATGCTCGACGACGCGTACCTCGATGCACGCGCCAAGCTCATCGACATGGGCCGCGCGCAGATCCCAACCTTCGGCATGCCGCGCGCCGGCGGCACGGTGTACCTGACCGCCGCCGACGAGAACGGCATGATGGTCTCGTTCATCCAGTCCAACTACATGGGCTTCGGCTCGGGCGTGGTGGTGCCGGGCACCGGCATCAGCCTGCAGAATCGCGGCTTCGGTTTTTCGATGGACGCGCGCTCGGCCAACGTGGTGGAAGGCGGCAAGCGGCCATTCCACACCATCATCCCGGCGTTCCTGACCAAGGACGGCCAGCCGCAGATGAGCTTTGGCGTGATGGGCGGCGACATGCAGCCGCAAGGCCACCTGCAGACGCTCGTGCGCATGCTCGATTACAAGCAGCAGCCGCAGGCCGCGTGCGATGCACCGCGCTGGAAGGTCAACCGCGATTTCACGCTGGACGTGGAAGGCACGATGAACGCCAAGACCGTCGCCGCGCTGGAAGCACGCGGGCACAAGCTCGAATCGGTGGCCGATCCGTACATGGATTTCGGCTCTGGCCAGTTCATCTGGCGCCTGTCGGACGATGCCGACCACGGCTACGTGGCCGCCAGCGACAGCCGCCGCGACGGCCACGCAGTAGGCTTCTAAAGAAGCCCCGCTGCACCAGCGCGCTGACCCGTCGGACCGGGCGGGCGACGCGCTGCGGTTCCCATAAAAAACGATCCCGGCCGGCACCAAAGGAACCCTCACCATGACCGCACCTTCTGCGGCAGGCGCTGCTGCACCCGCTCGCCCTGCAACCACAAGTGCAGCCCACGCGCGCCGCATCGTCATTTCGTCGTCGATCGGCAACGCGCTCGAGTGGTACGACTTTCTCGTCTACGGCTTCTTCGCGTCCATCATCGGCAAGCTGTTCTTTCCGGCCGATGACGAATGGGTCTCGCTGCTGTTTGCGGTGGGAAGCTTTGGCGTGTCGTTCATCACGCGGCCGGTCGGTGCGATCGTGCTTGGCATGTATGCCGACAAGAAGGGGCGCAAGGCCGCACTGACGCTGTCGATCCTGCTGATGATCATCGGGACGCTGGCGATTGCCGTGATGCCGAGCTATCGGCAGATCGGCATCGTCGCTCCCGTCACCATCCTGCTTGCCCGCCTGGTGCAGGGCTTTGCGGTGGGTGGAGAATTCGGCAGCGCGACGGCCTTCATGGTCGAGCACAGCACGCGCGGGCGCGGTTACTACGCCAGCTGGCAATTCGCCAGCCAGGGCATTGCGACCATTCTGGCGGCGGGGCTCGGCGCGCTGCTCACGGCATCGCTCTCGCCGGCCGATCTGGAAGGCTGGGGCTGGCGCTTGCCGTTCATCTTCGGCCTGCTGGTCGGCCCGGTCGGTTTCTACATCCGCCGCCATCTGGACGAGACGCCCGAGTTCGTTGCCGAGCAGAAGAAGACGACCATCGACCCGCAGGCTTCATTCAAAGCGCAATGGACCAACCTGCTGCTAGCGGTGGGCGTGGTGGCGCAGTCGACGGTGTCGGTCTATGTGCTGCAGCTCTACATGCCCACGTACGCCGTCAAGCAACTGCACCTGCCGGCGGCGCAGTCATTTGCGGTGGTCGTGCTCAATGGCGGGCTCCAGTTTCTGCTCTCGCCGGTGATGGGCGCGCTGTCGGATCGCATTGGCCGCATCCGCATCATGCTTACCACATCGGCGCTGATGATCCTGCTGATCTACCCGATGTTTGCACTGTTGCGCGCGTATCCGACCATCGGTGCACTGCTTGCGCTACAAGCCGTGTCGGGCATCTTCAAAGCAGCGTATTCGGGCCCGATGCCGGCGTTGATGTCGGAGATTTTTCCCACGCGCGTGCGCTCGACCGGCCTGTCGCTCGGCTACAGCCTGGGCGTAACGCTGTTCGGTGGATTCGCGCCGTTCATCGTCACGTGGTTGATCCACACCACGGGCGATACGCTGGCGCCGAGCTACTACGTGCTGACAGCAGCCGCGGTGAGCGGCGTCTCGCTGACGATCATCGCGCTGCGTCGTCGCAGGCAAGTGCACGCTGGCTGAGCATTTACACTTTCTTTACGGAGCGTCACACCCCTTTTTCACGCTTTTTACGAGCGAATCGATACGGTGTCGTCATGTTCAACGACATGGCGACGCGGGTCGTCGCCACCTTCCATCATGGCGCGATCGATGCTCCTGTCTTCGCTGGTTCCGCAATTGCTGCCGCCTTCTCCGGCGGCGGTACCTCGCCAGGTTGCTCTGCCGGCACAACAGCACGTGTGTCTGTGCGTGACCGTGCCCGGTGACACACCGCATGCGGTTCGGCGGCAGATGCACGCATTGCTTGGCGACGCGCTCGGGCTGTACATCGTGCGGCATGACGCGCGCCGCAAAGCGGTCACCGTGGATCTCGAACTGGCTCACGCAGATGTGGATGCGGTAATCGACGCGCTGCTGCATGGCTTGCCGCGCGCCACGCTGGGCCGCATTACGCCGCTGCGCACGTCGCACAGGCGCGCGCATGCTGTGCTGCATTGAGGCGTGCCATGTTCTCAGGAATCTGGATTCCGCTGGTCACGCCGTTCCATCATGGACAGGTCGACACCGCCGCACTGCGGCAACTGGTACGCCATTACGAGGGCGCCGGTGTGTCGGGCTTCGTGGCGCTGGGCACGACCGGTGAAGCCGCGCTGCTCTCGCAGATCGAGCGCTACACCGTTTTGGAAACCATCGCGGACGCTTGCGGCGAGCGCACGCCGTTTCTGATCGGCGTCGGCGCGACGGATACACGCGACGTATGCGCGCAGATCCGTCACTACGAGCGGTGGAACAGCGCCGGCTACCTCGTGCCCCCGCCGTATTACGTCTGCCCTTCGCAAGCGGGATTGCACTGGCACTACGCACACGTGGCGGCCAGCACGGCCCGCCCCGTGGTGCTCTACAACGTGCCCAAGCGCACAGGTGTCTCGATCACGCCCGATACCGCGCTGGCGCTGGCTGAACAGCCCAACATCATCGCCATCAAGGAATGTGTGGCTGGGCATTTCGGCGCGCTGCAGGATGGGCCGCTGGATGTGCTGAGCGGCGATGACAGCGCGCTGCTCGATTGCCTCGCACATGGCGGCACGGGAGGCATCCTGGCCGGCGCGCATCTGCGGCCGGAATTGTTCGTGGCGCTGGTCGCACACCATCGCGCCGGCCGCATCGACGAGGCCAAACGGCTGGCTGACGCACTGGCACCGCTGGCTGCGCTGCTGTTCGCAGAACCGAACCCGGCGCCGGTCAAGGCGTTGTTGTCAGCGGAAGGACGCATCGGCCCGGACACACGCGCGCCGATTCTGCCGGTGTCGGAGTCGTTGCACCGCCGCCTGCTGGCAGCGATGCGCGCGTTGGAAGATGTCGAAGCGGATTGCCGGTTACGACTGGCCTAGGTGTAGGGAGGACGGATCAGGCGCCCTTGTACCAGGCTGCGTTGAACGGCGCGCTATGGTGCACGTAGCGCGTGCTGCGGTGACGACGGCGGGTGCTGGCCGGGGCGGGCGCCTCGTTTTCCTCCACCGTCTCGCGTTCGGCCACGGTGCGGGCGCGGGGCTGCTGCACTTGCGAGTAGACGCGTTGCTCCATCCGGTCGCGCGCGGCCGCAACCCGATCGGGTGATGCAGGTTGCGTGGCTGCTTCCGTGGGCGCGGGTGCCGCAGTCGACGCCGGCGCAGCGGCGTTGGCGGTACCGGTCGCCATGGCCACGCTCATCGCATCGCCGGCCTGCTCGGCCGTCGGTGTGTGGCTGGCGAGGCTCTTCACCCAGGGTGCGTGGTACATCCCCACGTAAATCGCACCCGTCACGGCAATCAACGCAGCGGCCACGCTGCTGAATGCGCCGCCTAACACGACACCCGACACGCGTTCCCACCACGGCTTGGGCCCGGCTGCAGCCTGTTCCACGTCCGACACCTCAGTCGGATCAACATGGGTAGCGGCCAGATGCGACGGCTCCGTGGCGACGGGGGGTTGAGCAGTGATCGAAGCGGGCAAGCGCATGGTGAGAACTCGACATCATGGAGCGGCAGCGTCATCTTCTGCCGATCGTTATTCGGGAACCGCCGCATGTCATATGTGTGACAGCCGGACGGGGGATGAGCAGCCTTGGTTAGCAAGTTTCTTGCCGGCTTTGGTGCAGCGCCGCAAATTCCCGCGAGCCCTTGCCGCTCCTTGCATCTGTGCTGCACGCAGACGATTCGGCAGCGCGGCGGCATGCCCGTATGTACGCACAGCAGGTAGACTTTGCAAAGTTTACCGGGTGTGACATCCGGCTTGACCCTGCCTACTCGCCTCACCGGACTTAAGGAGAACATCGTGCGTTGGGATGACATGCGCGAAAGCGACAACGTGGAGGATGAGCGCGCATCCTCGGGCGGCGGCTTTGGCGGCGGCGGCATGCGGCTGGGCATCGGCGGCATCGCAATCGTCGCCGTGGTGGGCTTGCTGATGGGCAAGAACCCGCTGGAGATCCTCGGCATGGTGATGCAGGTTTCGCAGAATGCACCGACGCAATCCGCGCCGCACAGCCCAGCCCGGCCGACCGGGGAAACCGACAACGACCGCAGCAAGCAATTGGTTTCGCACGTGCTCGGCGACACCGAAGACACGTGGACGCAGCTGTTCAAGCAAGCCGGCCGCGCGTATCAGCCGCCCAAGCTCGTGCTGTTCCGCCAGGGCATCCGCTCGGGCTGCGGCGACGCTACCTCGGCCGTCGGACCGTTCTATTGCCCGGCTGACACGAAGGTCTACCTCGACCTCGGCTTTTTCGACGAACTGCGCCGCAAGTTCGGCGCGCCCGGCGACTTTGCCGCCGCGTACGTCGTCGCGCACGAGGTGGGCCACCATGTGCAGAATCTGTTGGGCGTGTCAGAGAAGGTCAGCCGTGCGCAGGCCGGCAAATCGCAGGCCGGGGCGAACGCGCTGTCGGTCAGGCTGGAGCTGCAGGCCGATTGCCTGGCCGGCGTGTGGGGCCACTTTGCGCAGCAACGCGGTCTGCTCGAGCGCGGCGACCTGGAGCAGGCGCTGACCGCAGCGCACGCCATCGGCGACGACACGCTGCAGCGCAACGCCGGCCGCAGCGTCACGCCCGACGCCTTCACGCACGGCACGTCCGAACAGCGCATGCACTGGTTCCGCCAGGGCTTCGACAGCGGCGATATTCGCCAGTGCGACACCTTCCGCGCCGGGGCCGACGCCTGATCGCCCAGTCAGCGCCCGCCCGCGCAATCCAGCAGCGCGCCGGTCACGTAAGACGCCGCATCGGAGAGCAGCCAGACAATGGTCTCGGCCACTTCCTGCGGCGTGCCGGGGCGGCCGATCGGCGTGGCGCTGCCCAGGCGCTGAGCGCGATCGGGCTGGCCGCCTGAGGCGTGGATATCGGTCTCGATCAGACCGGGACGGACCGCATTGACGCGCACGCCATCGCGCCCGAGTTCACGCGCCAATCCCAGCGTCATGGTGTCGACGGCGCCCTTGGAGGCGGCGTAGTCGACATATTCGTGCGGCGACCCCAGCCGCGACGCTGCCGACGACACGTTCACCACTGAACCGCCCACGCCGCCGCGCGACGTCGACAGGCGTCGCGCCGCCTCGCGCGCCACCAGAAAGGCGCCCAGCACGTTGGTCTCGAACATCGTGCGCAGCCGGTGGGTTGTCATGTCGGCCACGTCCTGGGCCTCGGCGACGATGCCGGCGTTGTTGACCACGCCGTGCAGCGCGCCAAAGCGTCCGGCCGCCGCTTCGAACAGGGCAATCACATCCTCGTCGCTCGACACATCGCCCTGCACGGCCAGCGCATGGCCGCCGGCCTGCTCGATGAGCCCCACCGTCTCTTCCGCCGCCTGCCGATTGCCCCGATATTGCAGCGCGACAGACCACCCGCGTTGCGCACACAGCACCGCCGTGGCGCGACCGATACCCCGGCTCCCGCCGGTAATGACGATGGTCTTGGACATGCCGTCTCCCGATGTGTTGTTGTGTTCGCAATTGTGCCGAGATGCCGATGTTTTGGCATCGAGGGATGTGTCCGAATCCGGCGAACTCCTGCGACTCGACAGGGCTAGACTAGCTGCCGGCTTCCCCGATCACCACCATGCATCTCGACCACAACGCCTGCTACCACGCCGTGCAGTCGCGCGATCGCCGCTTCGACGGCTGGTTCTTCGTCGGTGTGACATCCACCGGCGTATATTGCCGCCCGGTTTGCGCGGTCCGCACGCCGCTGGAGAAGAACTGCCGCTTCTTCACCACGGCCGCCGCCGCCGAGCGCGCGGGTTTTCGGCCGTGCCTGCGCTGCAGGCCGGAACTGGCACCGGGCCACAGCCTGGCGGAAATGTCGTCCAACCTTGCACGGGCCGCCGCCCGCATGATCGACGAGGGCTTTCTGCAAGAGCACGACCTGGCCGCACTGGCCGCAGCCGTGGGCGTGACCGACCGCCACCTGCGCCGCATCTTCCGCGCCGAGTTCGACGTCTCGCCCATCGAATATGCGCAAACCCAGCGTCTGCTGCTCGCCAAACGGCTGCTGACCGATACCGCCATGCCCGTCGGCGATGTTGCCTTTGCAGCCGGTTTCGGGAGCGTCCGACGGCTGAACAGCGGCTTTAGCGAGCATTACGGCTTTGCTCCTACGCGCCTGCGTTCGCGCACGACGGCGCCCCGCGCCGAAGACGGCCCCACGCTCATGCTCGGCTACCGGCCGCCGTTTGCGTGGGACGCCTTGCTTGCGTTTCTGCAGGCACGTGCAGTCGATGGCGTCGAGGTGGTCGACGCTGACAGCTACGCCCGCACAATTGCCGTCGACTACGGCGGCATGCGGCACATCGGCTGGCTGCACGCGCGCAATGTGCCGCAACGCCACGCAGTGGCGCTCACTTTGTCGCCCAGCCTGCTGCACGCCATGCCGCCGGTGCTGGCACGCGCGCGGCGGCTGTTCGACCTCGATTGCCGGCCGGATCTGGTCGACGCGCACCTCGGCACGCTGGCTGCCGAGACGCCCGGCCTGCGCGTGCCGGGCGCCGTGGACGGCTTCGAGATTGCCGTGCGCGCCATCGCCGGGCAGGTCATTTCGTTGGCGCAGGCGCGGCGCATTCTTTCGCGCATGACTGCCGCGTATGGCGTGCCATTGCAGCAATCGCGCGAAGGGCTGTTGGCGGCGTTCCCGAGCGCGGCTGCACTGGCGAACATCGACGCGCAGGCGCTGTCCGCGCAGACCGGTCTGCAGGCCAGCCGCGCTGCCGCCGTCGTCGAACTTGCCCGCGCCATCTTCTGCGGCAGGCTGCGGCTCGAACCCCTGGTGCCGCTCGCCCCTACGCTGGCTGCCCTGCAAGCGCTGCCCGGTGTGGGCGAATGGACTGCGCAATACGTTGCCATGCGGGCGCTGAGCTGGCCGAACGCGTTTCCGCTGGGCGACTACGTCTTGCGCAAACGCCTTGCTGACGCCGACGGTACGTTGCCCGGGCGCCGCGCCATGATCGAGCGTGCCGAGCCCTGGGCGCCGTGGCGCGCGTATGCCGCCATGCATCTCTGGCACTGCGAGGTTGCGCTCCCCCAACCTGTATCGCATTGAAGAATCGACCGCCATGTACCGCCATATCTTTGCGTGCCCGCTCGGCGATCTGCTTTTGACCGCCACCGAGACTCACCTGACCGGCGCATTCTTTCCAGGCCAGAAAACGATTCCGATGAGCGCCGCGCGGATGTTGCCGGGCGCGGACATCCCGATCATCCGGGAGGCGCAGGCACAGTTCACGGCGTACTTTGCCGGCAAGCTGCACGACTTCGACCTGCCGATGGCCCCTGAGGGCACGCCGTTCCAGCAAGACGTCTGGCACTTGCTGTGCGGCATCGCATTCGGCAATCGCACCACCTACGGCCAGATCACCGCGCGCCTCGGACTTACCCGCGAGCATGCGCGCGCGGTCGGCACAGCCGTGGGCCGCAACCCGATCTCGATTGCCATCCCGTGCCACCGCGTGGTCGGCGCGGACGGCGCGCTCACAGGCTATGCCGGCGGGTTGCCACGCAAGGCCGCGCTGCTGCGGATGGAAGGGCACCCCGCGCAGGTTGGCGAACGCCTGCCCATGCCCGGCGACGGCCGGCAAGGCTTGCTGGCGTTGCTGCCTGCATAAAAACCAAATCGCGCGGACAATGCGCGCACAACATCCCAACAACGATAACGAGACCCCATGCGCCGCTCCGATGTGCTTGAACTCCTCACCCTCGCTGCCCTGTGGGGCGGCTCTTTCCTGTTCATGCGCGTTGCCGCGCCGCCCTTCGGACCGGTTGCGCTCATTGCGTTGCGGGTGGCCATCGCCTCGTGCTTCCTCGTCCCGACGCTGGCCTTGCGCGGCGGCATGGGCGCACTGCGCACGCACTGGCCGCATCTGCTGGCGGTGGGCGTGCTGAATTCGGCCATCCCGTTCTGCCTGTTTGCCTATGCCGAACTGACACTCACGGCGGGGTTCACCTCGGTGCTCAACGCTGCGGCCCCGCTGTTTGCGGCCATCGTCGCCTTCACCTGGCTGGGAGAAAGGATGTCGTCGCTGCGCGTGCTGGGATTGGCGATCGGCTTTGTCGGCGTGATCGTGCTGGTCGGCGGGTCGTCTGTCATCGACGCAAAACAGGGCGGCGTGGCCGTGGCGGCCGCGCTGGCCGCCACCGTGCTGTATGGCGTCGCCAGCAGCTACACCAAGCGTTTCCTGACCGGCGTGCCGCCGCTGGCCGTGGCGACCGGCAGCCAATTGGCCGCCGCCATCGTACTTGCACCGCTGGCCTACTGGCTGTGGCCGGCGCAAACGCCCACCGGCGGCGTGTGGCTGCACGTCATCGCGCTGGGCATTGCGTGCACGGGCGTCGCCTACATCCTCTTCTTCCGCCTTGTTGCGCATGTGGGCCCGACGCGCGCGGTGTCGGTCACTTTCCTGATCCCGGTATTCGGTGTGCTATGGGGCATCCTGTTTCTGGGCGAGCAACTGACGTTGAACATGGTGATTGGCTGCGCCGTGATCCTGCTGGGGACGTCGCTGTCGACCGGCGTGTTCGCACCCGGCAAAAAAGCAGCTGCAAATGGCACCACCCCAGCAAGCGATAAAGATTCGCTCTTGCGTTCGGGCCGCTGAATGGCCAATGAGCGCCCCGGCTGTCCGGGGCGCAATAGCTTGCTCAAAGTCCACTTGAAGCCGACGCTTAATTGCTCGGCTAAATTCATGGGCAATGCCGTTATTTCCTCTCCCCCTCGCGCATTGCGACGGACTTAATTCCACCATTTGTAATGAATGCCACGCCAGCGCCATCGCTCTGAAATTTATTCAATGGCCTGGGCATTGACTCCGCAGCGAGTATTAAAAAATCTGCAAAACTGAAGTAGATGCCTGAAACATCGACCAATGCGCACTCGATCTTAGCAATCCGATAATCCGATTTGAGAAAATTGCATCATCGAAATCGGATATCTCCGCGCGATGCGAAGATTTTCTTTGTTATGCTCGCCCTCGGTCGATGAGGGGCGTGCAAGGGAATGGCGCATTGACTGCAAAACCGCCAAATTCCCGATTGCCGGCGGGTTCTCCGCTGCACAGCCGACTACGCACGCTCCATCAAATACGTTGGATACGCGCATGCTGGACGTCTACCTGAACAAGCATCTGATCGGTCAGCTATCGTGCGGCCGCAGCGGTTGGGCGTTCGAATACGATGCACGCTGGCAGACTTCTTCGCAGGGCTTCGATCTGAGCCCGCACCTGCCGCGGGGCGCCGGCATGATCGCCGACACGGCAAAAGCCCAGCCGGTACGCCACTTCTTTGAATACCTGCTGCCGGAAGCGGCGCGCAGCACGCCCAAGGCGGCGGCCGCGGCGCTAGAACATCTCGCACAAGCAGCGCCGCATCTGGATGGCCCGCTGGCCCTGGTGCCCAGCGGCCTCAAGCCATGCAGCGGCCGCGCCGACGGGCTGTCCGAACGCGATCTGGTGCTGCAGTTCCAGCAAACCGTTGGGCGCCCGCCCCGCAGCACGCCGCTGCGCGCGGCGGAACCTCGCGCACGCTACGGCACCGATGCTGCTGAAGCACCCGAAGAAATCAGCCTGCCCTTCCTGGCTTCGAATGGCCTGCCTGTATCCATGTGGTTGGGCCGGTTTTCCGCGCCGGCCAATGCCGCGCAATCGAGCCATTTCGTCCGGTTGGATCTCGGCGAAGGCGCGCACCTTCCTTACGCCACCATCAATCACTGCTGGGCCACGCTGCTGGGCCGCAGCATCGGTCTAGACACGCCGTTCATCGGGCTGCGCCAATTTCCGGAAACTGCCGCCGTGGTGCAGCGCCTCGATCGCACGCTGCGCTGCAAGAGCGACGACACCGCGCTGGTGCAGGCGCGCTATGTCGTCTCGGCGGTGCAATTGCTGGGGCTCTCGCCCAAGCACCGCTTCCTGCCGATCACCGTCGAGCAGGTCGCAGAATGCGCAAGCCTGTGCGCGGATCCGGCGTCTGCAACCGCCGCGCTGTTCCGCTGGATGGTGTTCTGCCTGTTGATCGGCGGCCGCAATGCCTCGGCCGGCACACTGCATTTCCACGTCGGTGCGGACGGCATCCGCCTCGCCGCGCACGATCACCTGTTCTGTGCGGCGGTCTACGCCAACGAATGGAATGCCGATGAACTCTCGCCGGACGCGCACGCCCGCTACGACGCCATCGACCAAGACGCGCTGCTCGCCCTGGCCGATCACCTTGGCTACGACGCCAGCCAGGCGCGCCGCGAGCTGCTGCGTCTGATCAGCATGCTGGCGCCGCAGTCGTCATTCGTGGCGACACATCTCTCGCAGGCGTTGGGACATTCACCGACGCGCGCAGCGGAGATCGACTTCCTCGCGCGCATCCACCGCCATGTGTCCGAGACGGCACGGCGGCTGGGCGGCAAGACGGCGGAAGTCTGACGCTGAAACGCGCGCCCATCGCAGGCGCTTAAAGCGCCGCCAGACTGACCGAGCCGTAGCGGGCGTAACCGTGCGCTGCCAGCGTATCCATGGCCTCGGCTTCGGCGCGGGCAAATGTCAGCGCAAGCGTATCGGGGCTTCCGGCGCCGCTGGCAAAGGCCTGGTACGCCGCGAATGCCTCGCGCGGTGGCACACCACTGCGCTCGAGCACCCGCTGCGCGGCTTCCAGCGCCGCACGAATCGCCGTCTCCCCGGGCGGGGCATCGCGAAACGCTAGCTGTAGACAGGACGTCGTCGGATTCATCCGCGTTTCGATGTTCGATTCACTGGAACAGCACACCTGACCCAGTCTAGGAAAGCGCCTATCGAGTGCCAAGCGTGACGCTCATCCCTGAGCGGTCGTTTCCGTGTGCCGTCTGGTTCGCAAGGGTCGAATTGGGGATGCCCCCGGGTGCACATGCTCTGAATCACGTTGCATAATCGAATCGATTGACCAAGCAACGACTTTAGCGGCGCCACCACAACGACAGGAGACAACATGATCACGCCACCCATCCGTTTGAAACGTACTGCGCTTGCCTGGCTGCTGGCCGGTGCTGCCTTGCCGGCATTCGCACAGATTCCGTTCAGCCCCGGCGGTGCATCGTCCGCGCCAGCACAGGCTGCACCCGCGGCGGGCGGGATCGACGTGGCGCAGATCAAGCCTGCGGTGGACGCGGCGGTCAATGCCGAATATGGGGAGCTCGACCTGCTCTACAAAGACATCCACGCGCACCCGGAACTGGCGTTTCAGGAAACGCGCACGGCAGCCAAGCTAGCGGAGCAGATGCGCACGATCGGCTTTGCCGTGACGGAGCATGTCGGCAAGACCGGCGTGGTGGCGGTCTATCGCAATGGCGCCGGCCCGACGATCCTGGTGCGCACCGAACTCGATGCGCTGCCGATGGAGGAGAAAACCGGCCTGCCCTACGCCAGCCACGTCCACACGAAATGGCGCGGCGAAGACGTGGGCGTCGCGCATAGCTGCGGGCACGACCTGCACATGGCGTCGTGGGTGGGCACGGCGAAGACGCTGGTGTCGCTCAAGGATCGCTGGCACGGGACGCTCGTGTTCGTCGCACAGCCTGCCGAAGAAACCGTATCGGGCGCACAGAGCATGATCGACGACGGCTTCTTCAAGCGCTTCCCCAAGCCCGACTATGCGTTTGCGCTGCACACGGGCCCGGGGCCGTACGGTTCGATCGTCTTCAACAGCGGCCCGATCACGTCGAACTCCGACGGGTTGGAAATTACGTTCAAAGGTCGTGGCGGGCACGGCTCTGCACCAGACAAGACGATTGACCCGGTGATGATGGCGGCGCGCTTCGTGGTCGACCTGCAAAGCGTGATCAGCCGCGAGAAGGATCCGCAGGAATTTGGCGTGGTGAGCATCGGCGCCATCCAGGGCGGCAGCGCTGAGAACATCATCCCGGACAGCGTGCTGCTGCGCGGGACGATCCGTTCGTACAAGCCGGCGGTGCGCCAGAAGATGCTCGACGGTATCCGGCGCACGGCCAAGGCCGTCACCGAGATGTCGGGCGCGCCGGACGCCGATATCAAGATCACCGAAGGCGGCAAGGCGGTCAACAACGACCCGACCGTGGTCGCGCGCACCGAGGCGATGTTCAAGACCGCCTTCGGCAACGACCGCGTGCTGCGCGTGCCGCCCATCACGGCCAGCGAAGATTTCTCGGCGTTTGTTGACGCGGGCATCCCGTCAATGTTCTTCTTCATCGGCGTGAACGATCCGCAGACATTCTTCGCCTCGCTCAAGCCGGGTGCCAAGCCGCTGCCGACCAATCATTCTCCGCTGTTCGCACCGGTGCCCGAACCGTCCATCAAGACGGGCGTGACGGCGATGTCGCTGGCAGTGCTCAATGCACTGCAATGGAACAAGGCGTCGGGCCAGTAAGCCGGCGTTGAGAGGGGCGCGGCCCGCCTGGTCACCGGGCGGCCGCGCCTTTTTGATTTTTCAGGAGGGGTTTCCATGTTCCACCGTTTCATCCGCACCAGCAGCGCCCTGCTGCTGTGCGCCTGTGCCGCGGCTCCCGCCCTGTCGCAAACCGCGCCAGCCACCAACCGTCTCGACGAAATCATCGCGCGCGGTACGCTCCGCGTCGGCACCACCGGCGACTACAAGCCGTTCACTTACAAGAATCCTGCCGATGGCCGCTTTATCGGCCTGGATGTCGAGATGGGGGAACGTCTGGCCAAGGCACTCGGCGTGAAGCTGGAAATCGTTCCAACCACGTGGTCGACGCTGATGCAGGACTTTGCGGCTGACCGCTACGACATCGCCATGAGCGGGGTGTCGGTCACGCTGGAGCGGCAGAAGAAGGCGTTCTATTCGATTCCGTATCAACGCGACGGCAAGACGCCGATCACGCGTTGCGAGAACCAGTCGAAATATCAGACGCTGGCGCAGATCGATCAGCCGAACGTGCGTGCCGTGGTCAACCCGGGCGGCACCAACGAGAAATTCGCGCGCGAACATCTGAAGCAGGCGCAGATTCGCGTGTATCCGGACAACGTGACCATCTTCAACGAGATCGTCGCCGGCCGCGCAGACCTGATGATGACTGACGCGGTCGAAACCAAGCTGCAGCAGAAGCTGCACCCGGAGCTGTGTGCCGTGCACCCGGAAGCGCCATTCGATTTTTCGGAGAAGGCCTACCTGCTGCCCCGCGACGTCGTGTTCAAGAACTTCGTCGACCAATGGCTGCGGCAGACGACCGAGAGCGGTGAATTCGCCAAGCGCTTTGATGCATGGCTGGCGTATCCGTGGAGTACACCGGCCAAGTAAGCGGCCTGAGCAGCGCTAGGCTCGTGCGGTGTGGCGCCCCTTGCCGCACCGCCCATCAGCAGCGCGAGGTACACGCCATTCAGCTGCGCGCCGTGGGGCCAGACCGTGCCGGCGCGGTCCTCGCATACACCGCCGTGGCGGCCAGCGGGCTGGTCCTGGCCGCCATGCTGGCGAGGCTGGCCAGTGCGCCTTGCAGCCTTCCGCGGCGCTCGGGCGAAACCGCTGGCAAGCTCAGTGAAGGCTGGTCCGATCGCCGTGTTGCAGAGCCAGCGCATCGCGCAGCAGTGCGTCGGTCATGTCACGCCCCAGGAGCGCCGGGTCGAAGCGCGCAGAAAAGCGCGTTGAGCATGACTCGACTTGCAGCACGACCTGGCCCGGCGGCAGCAGTTCAATGTCGACGTGGATGACCTCGTCGTCTTCGGTAAAGGAATGCAGCAGCGTCAGCGCACGGTAGCCGTCGGCGCGCTCTACGGCGGCCTCCGTCCAGGACGGCGCCAGCAGCGCGCAATTGACCAGCGTTTCGGGCTCGTCAGGGCGATACAGGTGGAGCCCCATCATCGTCGAGGCGGCATCGGCCACGCTGGACCATTCGGCCGCCGGAATCAGGTCGCCCAGCAGGCGGATGTCGTCGACGGCGGCGTCGGTCTGCACGAAGGCAGCACCCAAGAAGAACGCGGTCTCGTCGCGGAAACCACCCGCCACTGTGTTGCGCCACAGGCGGTGGCTGCTCTTGCTGCCAAGTGCCACCTGCGACAGCACCTTGGCCGCACGCGCGCCGTCGGCGCCCGACCACTGCTCCACCGCGCCGTGCGAGAACAGGCGATCGGCCATCACCAAGCCCACGCCCTCGGGCAACACGCGCTCTTTCAGCCACCCAGCCAGCACGTGCACACCGCTGAACGGCATGTCCGGACGCCCGATCGCATGCGCGCGCACACGGCCGTTTTCCGGCACGTGGAACGGCATGGCAAACAGCCTCGCCTGATAAGCGACGCCGTCAATCAAAAAACGGGCGATGGACGCGGTGGTGATGGACATGGTGACCTTCCTGCTGCAAGGGGCGGAAAACGCCGCCCGTACCTGCATCAACGACCATCCACGCCGAATGTTTAGCCGCCGCAAGGGGGGCTGACGGCAGGGGAATCCCCAAGGCTGTAACGCGACGCAACAATCCGCGCACATGAAGACAGGAATTTTTTGCCGCCGCCGTCGTCAGACCTTCGCATTAAGGGTTATCCCGCATGCCATATTCCCGTGTCAATTCAATGACTTATGTGCAGATTGCGGTGCTCGAACAGTCACAATTGTTCTTGATTTTTGAACAAAGAGTTTAATAGAACTGCTTTTTTACTGTTCGAGCAACGACTAAGCTTATGCCATCGCGTTACCGCACCGCAGCGAAAACTGCCCTGCGGCAATGCTCACCCCCCTGTTGTGGAGTCCATCATGAAGACCAAGAACCTGATTCTCGCCTCGCTGATCGCTGTTGCCGCAATTCCGGCCTTCGCTGCCGGCGTGCAAAACAAGGACCCGTACACCAACGGCCAGGCCGTGACGAAGGCTGACCCGTATACGGATGGCGCCCGCAAGGCAGACGTCTACACCGACGGCGCCGTGCGCAAGGCTGACCCGTACACGGATGGCGCGCTGCGCAAGGCCGATCCGTACACCGATGGCGCCCTGGTCGGCAAGGCTGACCCGTTCACCGACGGCCAATAAGTCGTCGATCGGCTGACCGTATCACCCTGTATCTCTCTCCCTCCCCGATGCCGGAGCCCGCGTTGGCACCGGCACCGGCTTACTGAGGCGGCCTTTCCGGCCGCTTTTTTTTCGCCTACACCCGCAGACCTCACTTGGCGAGCCCGGACTTTTCCCCCTCAAGGCTGCGGCCGCCTGTCCGATAGAAGAGAATGCATTCGTTGGCGGGACGCCTTTACTTGGACCCGTTGCGCAAAAACGTGCCCTCCCCGCCACGGCCCGATCTCTGAACATCAACATGCGCAAGCGCATCGCTATCGAACACCTGCGGGTGGGCATGTACCTCGACGAATTCGTCGGCTCCTGGCTGGAACACCCGTTCTGGCGGGCCCGTTTTCGCGTGGAAGATGCCGCCCAATTGCAACGCCTGCGTGCCAGCGGCGTGCGCGAGGTGTGGATCGACACCACGCGCGGCACCGACGTGGCCGCCGCCAACGCGGCACCTCCGGCCCCCGAAATGCCGGTGCCACCGGCCTGCTCCGCCGACGCCCACATTGCGCCCCGCCCCATCACGCATGCGGAAGAAATGCGCCGTGCCGCTCGCCTCATCAGTAAGGCGGAGGTCGCCGTCCAGGCTATGTTTGCCGATGCTCGCATGGGCCGCACGATCGAAGCGCGCGATGCACTGCCATTGGTGGAAGCCATTTCAGGCTCCGTCGACCGCCACCCGAGCGCGCTGACCAGCCTGGTGCGCCTGAAAGCGAAAGATCGCTACACGTTCCTGCATTCGGTAGCCGTGTGCGCGCTCATGGTGTCGCTTGGCCGTCAGCTAGGGCTGTCGGATGACGAAGTCCGCGATGCGGGCCTCGCCGGCCTGTTGCATGACATCGGCAAGATCGCGATTCCGCCCGAGGTGTTGAACAAGCCCGGTGCACTGACCGACGCTGAATTCCGCCACGTGATCGTCCACCCGCAGGCGGGCCACGACATCCTGACGGGCGACAGCAGCATGCGCGACATCGCGCTCGACGTCTGCCTGCACCACCACGAGCGCATGGACGGCACCGGCTATCCGCACAAGCTGGCTGGCGAAGGCATCTCGCTGTTCGCGCGCATGGGCGCCATCTGCGACGTGTATGACGCGGTCACGTCCGACCGCCCGTACAAGAAAGCGTGGGAAGCCGCCTACGCGGTGCAGCGCATGGTCGAATGGCGCGGCAACCATTTCGACCCGATGGTGTTCAACGCCTTCGTCAAGAGCGTGGGCATCTATCCGGTGGGTTCGCTCGTCCGGCTGCGCTCGGGCCGGCTGGCGGTGGTCATGCAGCATGCGCCGGGCGCCTTGCTCACGCCCACGGTCAAGGTATTCTTCTCGATATCGTCGGGCACGCGGGTTGCGCCCGAACTCATCGACCTGGCGCAGACCGGCGACCAGATCGCCTCGCGAGAGGAACCCCGCGACTGGGGCCTGACCGACCTCAACGAACTTTGGATACACGGCGACTGATCCGTCATCCCTTTCTCCGGCGCCTGATGTCATGTCTTGCGCTGGGCTGGCTGGCGTGCAGCGCATCGGCCTTTGCCGAGCCCCCTCTGCGCATCGGCTCCAAGCGCTTCACGGAGTCGTACGTGTTGGGCGAAATCCTCACGCAGACCGCAACCCCGCGTGGCCCCGCCGAACACGTACCCGGCCTGGGCAACACCGCCATCGTCTTTGCCGCGCTCAAGAACGGCAGCATCGACGTCTATCCGGATTACCTCGGCACCATCGCCGCCGAAATCCTCCACTTGCCCGCCGAGCAGGCGGCCAATCCCAATCAAGCCGCGCTGCTGGCCGACGTCAACCGCGGCCTGGCGCCGATGGGCCTGGCGGCCGGCGTGCCGCTGGGCTTTGAAGACACCTACGCGCTGGCCATGCGTGACGCCGATGCCGAGCGCGAGCACATCCGCACGCTGGCCGACCTGGCCACACATCCGTCGCTGCGGCCTGGCCTGTCGCACGAATTTCTCGGCCGCGCCGACGGCTGGCCGGCGATTGTCGAACGCTACAAGCTGCCGCAACGCCCGACAGGCCTCGACCACGGCGTTGCCTATGACGCGCTGCGCGCCAGCCAGGTCGACGTGATCGACATCTACTCCACCGACGCAAAGATCCGCCGCGAACACCTTCTGGTGCTCGACGATCCCGCGCACGTCTTCCCGCGCTACGACGCCGTGTTGCTTTACCGCGCCGACGTTGCGCAGCGGCATCCGGCGCAATGGCAGGCGATCAGCGCGCTGACCGGGCGCATCGGGCGCGACGACATGGTGGCGATGAACGCGGCGGTCGAACTCGAAGGCCAGTCGTTCTCGCAAGCTGCGCAGCAGTTTCTCGCCGGGCATGGCAACGTGCTGGCCGCGACACCGGCTCGCGCGTTCTTCGGCCGGCTGACGGACGGCCTGGGGCGCCTCACGCAGCGTCATCTGATGCTGGTGGGTATCTCGACCGGCGTTGCCGTGCTGCTCGGCGTGCCGCTGGGCCTCATGGCAGCGCGTCGCCGGATCAAGCAGCCAATCCTTGCCGTCGTGGGCGTGTTGCAGACGATTCCGTCGCTGGCACTGCTGGCGATGCTCATCCCCGTCGTCGGGTCGATTGGCGTCGTACCGGCCCTGATTGCGCTGGCGGTCTATGCGCTGTTGCCCATCGTGCGCAACACCATCGTTGGGCTGGAACAGGTACCCGACGGCCTGCGCGATGCGGCATTGGCGCTGGGACTTACGCCGTCGCAACGCACCCGCGTGGTGGATCTGCCGCTGGCGCTGCCGGTCATCCTCGCCGGCGTCAAAACCGCCGCGGTCATCAGTGTGGGCACGGCGACCATCGCTGCGTTCATCGGCGCCGGCGGCTATGGCGAGCGCATCGCGACCGGGCTCGCGCTGAACGACAGCGCAACGCTGCTCGCAGGCGCCATCCCCGCAGCAGTGCTGGCGCTGCTCGTGCAGGCCGCGTTCGAGCTGGCCGAATGGTGGCTGCGCCGGCGCAGCGGCAGCACCCCACCGCGCTAACGAGCACGCGCGCGGGCGTTCCATTACCATCGCGGTCATTCCAGCCGCCCAGCACGCCCCGCTTATGACCACGCTTTCGTTTTCCACCGCCCTGCTCGTCGCCGCAGCCGGCGTCTATGCCGGCGCCCAAAATGCCCTCGCGGGCGGCGGGTCGTTCATCACGTTTCCGGCGTTGCTGCTGGCGGGGCTCAACCCGCTGGGCGCCAACATGACGTCGACGATCGCGCTATTCCCGAGCCAGATCACCTCGTCGATCGCCGGACGCAAACTGGCCGGCGGCGTCGATGCCGGCGAGCATCACCTCTCGCTCAAGCAGCTCATTGTCATCAGTCTGGTGGGCGGCGTGCTAGGCGCGCTGTTGCTGCTGGCGACACCGCCTTCGTTCTTCGCCAAGCTGGTGCCATATCTCGTGCTGTTTGCAACGAGCGTGTTTGCGTGGGGCAGCTTCCGGCGTAAACCGCTGCACGCAGCATCGGGCATGTCGACCACCGCGCTGGCGACCGCGCAGTTTGCAATTGCCATTTACGGCGGCTACTTCGGCGGTGGGATCGGCTTCCTGATGCTCGCCGCGCTCACGGTGGCCGGCCAGCAGGTGCGCATGGCGGGCGCGACCAAGAACGTGCTCGCCATGACGATGAATGCATCGGCCGTGGCGGTGTTTGCGTTCTCCCCGCAGGTCAACTGGGCTGCCGTGGTGGCGCTGGGCATCGGGGGCATCGCAGGCGGATTCGCGGGCGCATGGTTGCTGCATCGGCTGCCGGAAAAGGTGCTTCGCGGCTTCGTGGTCATCGTCGGGGTCATCCTGACGGTCTGGCTGTTCATGCGCGCTTGAATGCAGCATCCGCTGGCGGCTTGACAGCGTTTGTCCGACAGGCGGTTCAGTCTGCGCCGACTGTCCGTCGGGTTAACGCTTCCCTATTGTGACGTTCGGGATGCACCTCGTGGCACGCGGCATGCGTGCCCTGAAGTCGACCCTGTTTCACAACAAGGAGAACGAGCATGCAAGCACGCAAGATGTCGAGTCTGGCCGCCGCAATCGCCGTGGCCGCCTGTGCGTGGATCGGCGCGGCGCCCGCGCAGGCCCAGCAGAAGGATCACAGCGCAGTGACGGGCGTCGACAGCCCGATGGAGGGCCCGCGCACCCAGGTACAGCGCAATGCCGATGCCGCTGCCAACCCCGGCTATCACAACACCGCGACCGGCGCACAGCCGGAAGCCACGCCCGGCACGCTCAAGCAGAAAGTCCACCGCGCGCACGTGAAGACCGACAAGTGGGTCGACAAGCACGTCACGCACCGCCACGGCAAGGGCACGTCGGCGGCGGAGTCATCGTCGGACCGCGCATTCTGGTCGCGTCGCGCCAACCAGTGCGACTCGCTGGTGGGGGAAGCCCAACGGGTCTGCCGCGAGCGTCGCTCTGACACCGGCAGCAGCGGTCAATAAACGCACCCTGCCCATGAAAAAAGCCGACGTTGGCGCGTCGGCTTTTCATTGCGGCGGCGTCTGCGTCAGACGATGCCGGTGGCGTAAAACACGGCAATCACGAAGAACACCGCCAGCGTCTTGATGATCGTCACGCAGAACACATCGCGATACGCCTCGCGGTGCGTCAGGCCCGTGACAGCCAGCAGCGTGATCACGGCGCCATTGTGCGGCAGCGTGTCCATGCCGCCCGAGGCCATCGCGGCCACACGGTGCAGCACCTCCATCGGAATGCCCGTCGCCTGCGCTGCCTGCACGAACTGATCGGCCATGGCCGCCAGTGCAATGCTCATGCCGCCCGAGGCGGAACCGGTGATGCCGGCAAGGGTGCTCACCGTCACCGCTTCGTTGACGAGCGGATTCGGAATCGCGCGCAGCCCATCGGCGAGCACCAGGAAACCCGGCAGCGCGGCAATCACGCCACCGAAACCGTATTCCGACGCGGTGTTCATCGCGGCCAGCAAGGCGCCCGACACGGCCGCCTTGCTGCCGTCCGCAAAGCGGCCCTTCACGGCGCGGAAGCCAAATACGAGCACCACGATGATGCCGATCAACAGCGCCGCTTCCACGGCCCAGATCGCGGTCAGCTTGTCGGCTTCAACGGTGAGCGGCTTGGGCAGGCCCGGCAACGCAACGGTGACGACCTTGCCGTACCACGCCGGAATCCAGCGCGTGAACACCAGGTTCATCACACCCACCAGCACCAGCGGCGACAGGGCGACGAGCGGGTGCGCCAGCGTGCCGGTCTCGGCCGTTTCGGGCTCGTTCACCAGCTTGGTCAGGCCGTGGTCATAGCCCTGGCCATTGCGCAGTGCCACGCGGCGGCGCCATTCCAGATACGACATGCCCACCACGATGATGAACAGCGCCCCGATGGTACCCAGCCACGGCGCGGCCCAAGAGGTGGTGTGGAAGAACGTGGTCGGGATGATGTTTTGAATCTGGGGCGTGCCCGGCAGCGAATCCATCGTGAACGAGAACGCGCCCAGCGCGATCGTGCCCGGGATGAGGCGCTTGGGGATGTTGCCCTGGCGGAACATTTCCGCTGCAAACGGGTACACCGCGAACACCACCACGAACAGCGACACGCCGCCGTACGTCAGCAGCGCACACACCAGCACGATGGAAAGCATCGCCCGCTTGGCCCCCACCACGCGGATGACCGATGCAACGATCGAGCGCGAAAACCCCGACAGCTCGATCACCTTGCCGAATACGGCACCGAGCAGGAACACCGGGAAATACAGTTTGACGAAGCCGACCATCTTCTCCATGAAGATGCCGGAGAACACCGGCGCCACAGCCGATGGATCAGTCAGCAGCACCGCGCCGAGTGCGGCCAGTGGTGCAAATAGGATGACGCTGTAGCCGCGATACGCGGCGAACATCAGGAACGCCAGCGCAGCCAGCACGATGATGACGGACATCGACAATCTCCTCGCATGCTTTTCTTTTAAGAGCGGAGGATTGTATGTCGCGATGCAGCAGATTCCGTTACGCAATCACGCGTATTGAACTGGCGGCGGAACTGGCGTTCGGGCGCGCCGGATGCGCGTCTTCGTCACGTTGACGATGACGATCAATGACGATGTCCCCAGCCTCCTTCGTGCCCCCAGCCCCCTCCGTGGCCCCAACCGCGGCCACCCCAGCCGCGATGGCAGCCCCAGCAGCCGCCCCCGCCGATCCACACGCTGCCGAAAACCGGCGCCGGGTACACCGGCGCTGGGTAATAGGCCGGCCCGTAGTAGTAATAGAGGTCGTACGGATAGGACGGATACGCCGCCACTGGCGCAGGCGCCACGACTGCGGGGGCGATCGGGTTCCCGTAGGCGTCGTAATACGGCGCGACCACGCACCCCCCCAGCAAAACGACCGCGCATGCGACCACCACACCCGGCAGGATGGCGGCGCGACGGCCTGGTTGCGATGTCGGGGTCATCATGTGCTCCGTTGGATGCATGTGCATATGCGTTCGACAGTGTTTAGCCGCCTCAATTCCAAGGACTTCGCATGCCGCAGCACCGGATCGCTGCCGGATCACTTACCATGACCGCTTCGCCGCCCGGGCTGGGGAGAGATCGAGGCAGGCGATGTCCATAAAACACTGGAGGACACATCCATGCAAGCCACGGCAGCGCCCACCCAGGGCGATCGGGCACCGGCACCGGCCATCTCTGCGGCCACCCGACGCAAGGCCATCATCGCCGCCACGATCGGCAACGGCCTCGAATGGTTCGACTTTACGGTCTACAGCTTCTTCGCCGTCATCATCGCCAAGCTGTTCTTCCCCACCGGCAACGACTTCACCTCGTTCATGCTGACGGTCGCCACGTTTGGCGTGGGATTCTTCATGCGCCCGGTGGGCGCCGTCGTGCTAGGCATCTACGCCGACCGCGTCGGCCGCAAGGCTGCGCTCACGCTCACCATCATGCTGATGGCGATCGGCACGGCCATCATCGGCCTTGCGCCGACGTACGCGCAAATCGGTATTGGCGCGCCCATCCTGATCGTGATCGCGCGGCTCATCCAGGGCTTCTCTGCTGGCGGTGAAGTCGGGGGTGCCACGGCCTTCCTGATCGAGTATTCACCAGACGAACGGCGCGGCTACTTCGCAAGCTGGCAGCAGGCGAGCCAGGGCATCTCGTTCATCCTGGGCGCCGCCATGGGTGCGATCGTCACGAACGGTTTGTCGCCAGAGCAGATCGATGCGTGGGGCTGGCGCATTCCGTTCCTGTTCGGCCTGTTGATCGGGCCGGTCGGCATGTACATCCGCTCGCACCTGCACGAGCCGCCGGCTTTCGAAGCACAGAAGGCAAAGGCGGCAAAGGAATCGCGTCTGGCACCGCTGTCGCAAGTGCTGCGCGATCATCCGCGTGAGGTGCTGGGTGGCCTGGGCGTGACGATTCTCTGGACCGTCTGCACGTACACGCTGGTGTTCTACATGCCGACGTATGCGAAGCAACAGCTGGGTCTGCCGCTAGGCGCGACATTCCAGTCGACAGCGCTGTGCGGCGCGATCATCTTCGTGCTGTGCCCGCTGATGGGCACCCTGTCCGACCGCATCGGGCGCAAGCGCATGCTGGGCACGGTGGCGCTGATCATCGCAGCGGCAGCGTATCCGCTCTTCCACTGGCTCAACGTCCACCCGACGGTGCAGACACTGCTGCAGGTGCAGGTGCTCCTGGGTGTGTTGCTGGCGGCGTTCACGGGCCCGGCGCCGGCCGTGCTGGCCGAGCAGTTTCCGACGGCGGTGCGCTCCACCGGCCTGTCGATTTCGTACAACCTGGCGGTCACCATCTTCGGTGGTTTCGCCCCGTTGATCGTGACGTGGCTGATTGCCAGTTCGGGCAGCAAGCTCGCACCGTCGTACTACGTGATGGCCGCGGCGATCATCAGCGTGCTTGCGCTGTCGCTGATGCACGACCGCACGGGCAAGCCGATCGAAAAGTAATGGCGTGAAATAGACGCAGACGACACAAGAGTGAACAACGGCCGGTGGATCACCCCACCGGCCGTTCGTCTTTTGCGCCGAGCAACGCCGCGTTCTCCAGCACGCGCACACCGGGCGCATCCACGCGCGCTGCCGTGACGAGCGCCGCCGCCACCGATTCCGCCGGCACCGGCCGCCACGTCCGGGGCACCATCCATCCGATTGCGGGCGACAGGGCTTGCGCAATGCGCTCGCCGAGGCGAAATTCCGTGCGCGCGCCGAGCAGCAGCGAGGGCCGGACCACCGTCACCGAAGGAAAGCCGATCGACAGGATTTCTGCCTCCACCTCGCCCTTGCAGCGGTTGTAGAAAACGCGCGAGCGCGCGTCGGCGCCCAACGCGCTCACCAGCAGAAAATGATGCGCGCCGGCAGCAAATGCGCGCCGCGCCAGATCAACCGGATACTCGACATCAACGCGCCGGAATGCTGCCTGGGAACCGGCCTGGCGGATGGTCGTGCCGAGCGCGCAGATGACGATGTCGGCGGCAAACGCAGGCTGCGTTTCTGCGGCATCCAGGCGATCGAAATCGACCACGCATTCGCGCAATCGACCCGGCGCGGCCTGCCCTGGTGTCAAGGCCCCGCGTCGGCGTACGAGGGGGGTCACGCTGCCTGCCCACGGCTGCGCGACCAGCCGACGCACTACCGCACGGCCCACCAGTCCGTTGGCGCCGGCCACCAGAACGGACGGTCCGCGCGGTTGCTCAGGCGCTTCGCCGCCCGCCGCGAAGCCTTGTCCGACAGGCATTTGCGCACTCGACATGATGTTCTCCATGAAGTTGGCACTGGCCCAGAAACACAGTGTACGGCGTCTGGGGAGCCGGTTGGCTGCCATGCCGCTTGCGCGGTTTCGGTGCGCTCCTCGCGTGAAGAACGCTGGCGGAAATGCAAACAAACGGCGTCGATATCAGGTGTTTCCCGGATGCCTTCCCGCAAACCCATACGGGGCAAGTGTCGGCTGCAAGCAACGGCCCGCAAACCCTTGCAGTTAGGGGATGTGCAACCCTTCACAACGGTGATATAAAACGGGTCGCAGTACAACGCTGTCCAACAAACCTGAAGTGGGGAACTGACATGACGACCAAATCCGAACTCGTAGCCGCCATTGCGAAAGACGCTGAACTGAGCAACGCCGCCGCTGAGCGCGCGCTGAACTCCGCGCTGGAAAACATCAAGAAGACCGTCGCCAAGGGCGGCACCATCACGCTGGTTGGCTTCGGTTCGTTCTCGTCGGGCAAGCGTGCTGCACGCACCGGCCGCAACCCGCGCACCGGCGAAGCCATCAAGATCCCGGCAACCAAGACCGTGAAGTTCACGGCTGGCAAGGGCTTCAAGGACGCCGTGAACAAGAAGAAGTAAGAGTCTTCTGCCGAGCCCCGGCTTGCGTGCCGGGCCGGGAGACTTGCAAGGGACCCTACGGGGTCCCTTTTCTTTTGGTGCGTTTGATCTGGCAACGTCAGCCAACCGGCCACAAAGCCACCAGATAACCGACCGAACCGACACGCGCGATAACCGTATCCGGATCGCCCTCTGCATCGAGCCATGCAGCAGCCCCCTGCGGTACGTCGTCGGCGCCGATCGACAACACGCCGTGCACGCAATACACCAACCATTGCATGCCCGCATGCAAGCGCGGCAGTGAACGACGCTCGCCGGCCGCAAGAGCGATGGCCTCGGCACGATGCGCCCAGGCGTCGCGCCGCGTCATCACGTTGAAATCCGACAGCGGCGCATCCAGCGTGGCATGCACAGCGGCTTCGCCAGGAAAGCCTGCGGGGGCCTCGCCGGGCGCGAGCGTGACGGCTTCGGCGTCGGCGCGGTGCATCGTCAGCCGGCCACCCGCAATCACCGCCAACGAGCGGTCAATGCCGGCAAAACGCGAGAACGGCCCGGCCGCATCCACCTGCGCAGTGCTCACGCGCCAGTCGAAATGGTCGAGCGTGGCGCCAGCCGGCGCGATGGCGATTTCGGTCGTGACACCGCCGCCGTTCTTCCACGGCATGCGGCGCATTGCATCTGCAGGGATCAGTTTCATGAGCGGCGCAACAAGTGATACGCCAGGCGCGCCGCAACGCGCACGGTGCGGCGATCCTGGTCGTATTCGGGATTGGTCTCGGCGATGTCTGCCACGCGCACCTTGCCGGTGGCGCAAACGTGCTGCACGAGGGCCTCGAGCACCGGAAGCGTGATGCCGTACGCTGCGGGCGCGGACACGCCGGGCGCCACGGCGGCGGCCAGCACATCCATGTCGATGGTCAGGTAGACGTGATCGGCATCAGCCAGCCATGCATCGAGATCGGCCATGCGCGCATCAAGGTGCCGCTCCTGCATGTCGGTATCTTCCACGTAGTGCGCGTGCAGCGCGTCGGCGCGGTCGAACAGCGCGGGCGTGTTCGACAGGCGGCTGACACCGAGGCAGCAATACGTCAGGTCGATACCGTGCGCGGCGCAGTCTTCGGCGATCTGGTCGAACGGTGTGCCGGAGTTCCCGGGGCGACTCGTGCGCAGGTCGAAATGCGCATCGAAATTGACGACCGCCAGGCGCCCGCCCCAACCTTGTTTCTGCCAATGCTGACGCAGTCCTTGGTACGTGCCGAAAGCCACTTCGTGGCCGCCCCCGAGCAACACTGGCCGCGCGCCGGCATCGAGCAGTTCGCACACGCATTCCGCAAGTGCGGTTTGCGCGCGTTCCAGATCGCCGTCGTCACATGTGACATCGCCCGCATCGGCGAGCGCGGAAAGACCATGTGCAGGTACGTTGGCCAACGCACGGCGGATTTCACGCGGGCCCTGTGCCGCACCGGCCCGGCCGTGGTTGCGCACGACGCCCGCATCGCACGCAAACCCCAGCAGCGCGGGCACGCCGGACAACGTCGTCGCATCGGCCGACTGCACGATCTGGAACAGGCGCGTCACGTCACCGCGCTCGCCGGTGTCGTCACGCCCCTGCCAGACGGAGGCATCGAACATCGTCCTCATGCGCGTGTCAGCACCGCTTGCAGGAATGAACGCGTGCGCGCTTCCTTGGGCTCGCCGAAGATGACCGACGGCGGCCCGGCTTCGACGATGCCGCCGCCGTCCATCACCACCACCACGTCGGCCACTTCGCGTGCAAAGCCCATCTCGTGCGTGACCACGAGCATCGTCATGCCTTCCTTGGCGAGCACCTTCATCACCTGAAGCACTTCGCCAACCAGTTCTGGGTCAAGCGCGGAGGTCGGTTCGTCGAACAGCATCACCTTGGGCCGCATCGCCAGCGCACGCGCAATGGCCACGCGCTGCTTCTGTCCGCCCGACAGACTCGCGGGCATTGCGTCGGCCTTGTGTGCCAAGCCCACTTTCTGCAGCAGCTCGCGCGCTTCCGTCTCTGCTTCGTGCTTCGCCTTGCCGCTCAGCATGCGCGGGCCAACGGTGACGTTGTGCAGCACCGAAAGATGCGGAAACAGGTTGAACGACTGGAACACCATGCCGACCTGCTGGCGCAACTGGTTCAGCTCGCCATCGGGCAATAGCGTGCCGTTGTCGATCAGGCGCTTGCCGCAGATGTCGATGGTGCCGCCTTCGGCTGTTTCCAGCCCGTTGCAGCAGCGCAGGAACGTGCTCTTGCCCGAGCCGCTGGGGCCGATGACGACCACCACCTGCGAGGCGTCGACATCAAAGTCGATGCCCTTGAGCACGGTGTGATCGCCATACGATTTGGTGAGCCCGCGGATCTCGATCATGGGCACATCCAGCGCGGATTTGAGCGTTTGGAGGTTCGCATTCGTCATGTTCATTGCACCATGCCTCCCGCACGGATGTTGCGCTCAAGCCGGTGCAGCAGATAGCTGGCGGCGCTGGTCAGCACCAGGTACACCAGCGCAATCGCCAGATACACCTCCAGCGAGCGATACGACACGCTGATGATCTTCTGCCCTTCGTGCATCAGGTCGTGAATCGTGAGCAGCGACACCAGCGCCGAGTTCTTGATCAGCGCGATGAACTCGTTACCAAGCGGCGGGATCATCCGCACCACGGCCTGCGGCAGGATGATCGCGCGCATCGACTGCGCCGACGACATGCCGATCGAGCGTGCCGCCTCCATCTGCCCGCGATCCACCGACTGGATCGCGCCGCGCACGATTTCCGACACATACGCGCCCGAATACACGCCCAGCCCCAGCACACCGCAGACGAACGCCGGCAGCAGGATGTCGAACTGCGGCAGCCCGAAGAACAGCAGGAAAAGTTGCACCAGCAGCGGCGTGCCACGGATGAACGTCACGTACACCGTACAGATGCCGTAGATGAATCGGCGGCGCGAGTTCAACCGCCCGATGCCGATCAGCAAGCCGAGCACGCAGCCGAGCACCAGCGCGGCGGCCGTCACCTCGACCGTGACGAGCGCACCGCGCAGGATGTCCGTCCAACCGGCCCAGACAGGAGAGAAATCCAGTTCCATCAATGTGTCCGTCGGTCGTTACTTGGCAGCGGCGCCAAACCACTTCTTGACGATCTGGTCGTACGTGCCGTCGGCCTTGATCTTGTCCAATGCCGCGTTCAACGCCTTGGTCAGCTCGGGCTGATCGCGGCGCACGGCGATGCCGTATTCCTCGGTGGTCAGCGCCGGCTCTACCAGGCGCAGACCCGGGCGCGCCTTCACGTAGTACGCGGCGGCGGGGCGACCCGTGACGGCGGCATCGGCGCGGCCGATCTCAACGAGGTTGAACATCTGCTCGTTCTTTTCGACCTCCACGCGCTCGACCTTCGGAAAGTTTTCCTTCAGGTAGTTGACCGACTTGGTACCGACCTGCACGCTGACCTTCTTGCCGTTCAGATCCGCCGGCGTCTTGATGGCCGTGTTGCCTTGCTTGACCAGCGCGACCAGGCCGCCGTGGTAGTACGGCACCGTAAAGTCCACCACCTTCTTGCGCTCTTCCGTGATGTAGATGCCCGAGATGGCCACGTCAAAGCGGCGAGAGATCAGACCCGGCACGAGGCCCTTGAAATCGATGTCCGTCCATTCGACCGGGCGGCCCAGGGTGCGGGCCAGTGCTTCGATCAGGTCCACATCAAAGCCGGTACGCTTGCCGTTTTCGACAAACTCCATCGGCGCGAACGTGGCATCGGTGGCGACGCGCAGCGGCTCCCCGGCAGCGTGCGCAGCGGTTGCGAAAGACGCCGCAGCGGACAACGCCACGGCGCAAGCCAGCATCGAATGCATGAAATGACGACGATTCCCCATGAGTGGTCTCCTTGTGTGATGCGTGTGGGGTGAGAAAAAAGATCGGAAAAATCGAAAATTCAAAGGTCCTGCAATCGCGCAGATATGGACGCGGCCGCTGCAACGGTCATGTCGATCAGGCGCTGCTCCTTGCCGCGCACGCGCGTTGCTGGCGCCATCAACGTAATGGAGCCGAGCGCGTGGCCGGGCAGCCGGAACACCGGCACGCTCACGCCCCAGACGCCTGGGTCGACCTCGCCTTCGGACAGCGCATAACCCGCGGCGCGAATGTCGGAGAGTTCAGCTTGCAGCTGCGACTGGGTGTCGGCATCGATGGCCAGCAGATCGGCAAGGATGGCGCGCGCCGCAGCGGCCGGCATGAACGCGAGCAATGACTTGGCAGAGGCGCCGGCCAGCAGCGGCACACCGCGCCCTTTCTCAAACGAGCAGCGCAGCGACTGCTGGCTCTCGACCATCTCCAGGCAGACGGCCTGATCCTTCACGGCCACGACCAGCCCCACCGATTCGCCCGACTCGGCCACGAGTTTGGCCATGCCAATGCGCGCTTCCTGCACCAGATGCGAAGCGTGGTCGAAACCGAGTGCGAGCTGCAGGCTGATGGGGCCCGGAGCATAGGTGCCGGCCGATTCCAGCACGAAGCCCCAGCGCTTGAGCATCGCCACCTGGCGGTACAGCGTACTTTGCGGCAGGCCGGTCAGTTCGACCAGCTCACGCGCCGCGACCGGGCGGCCGTGGCGCGCGATGGTGGCGAGCACCATCAGCACGCGGTCCGATCCGCCCGTCGCGGCGGCGGATTGTGCTGGAGAAGGTGCCAGGCCCGGCTCGGTCATCGCGAAACTCCGTCGTGTGATGGTGCGACGGAGAATGCGACGATTTTCTCAATGGATCAACGCAACATTCCCACAAAGCGGGAATCACGCGCGAATTCAGTATTTACACCTAGGACGCCTCGGTCACATTTCCAGGTGCGCCCTCGTCCAGGCGCGCTTCCAGAAACGCGACCACGGCGTGAGCGGATACCTCGCTGCGGCACGTCGTCAGCGCGGCGTACAGCGGTGCGGCCAGGCCGTTGAGAAAGTCGATGGGCGCGTCCGGACCTTCGGCGAGATAGCGCTGCAAAGCCGAGAAGGCGCCGGCCTGGCTCAGGCGCCAGTCCGCAATCGAGGCCTGCCGCACGTGGCGCGGCGCAGCCGGCACCGGCTTGGGCGGCTGGGGCGCGGTCTTGATGGGCGCGTGGCTTGCGACATAGCCGTCGGCCATCAGGCGCGCGAGGTCTTCGGCGCGATCTTCAATGTCGGGGCCGGCGCTGCTCAACTGCGCCAGGATGTCCGCGGCGCAGCGCTCGCCATTGACCAGTAGCAGGATTGCCCGCTGCCGATGCGTGACGTGCCCGCTGCGCGCTTGCAGTTCCTGCGTGCCGCGCTCGGTGCGCGACAGGATATGGCTCAGATCCACCGTCCCCTCCCTTGTTTTTTTGCGTCTGTTCGAAGAGAGGCCAGTCTAGAAAAACCCGGCGCTACGCGGACCATTAGAACGCCGTGTGGCGCGAGATACCGACTATCACGTGCGCGGCATTGCGTTCGTGCGGGCGAGGGGCATGGCCATCGACCGTCAAATGTCAATTGAAACCAGATCGACTCACGAGACCTTTATCGTCTGCGATTGGAAATCTACAGTGCAGCGCATTGCCACCCAAATGGAGTCTCACCATGTTCATTCGCCCCGCCCTGCTTGCCGCCGCCGTGCTGACGCTGCCCGCTGCCCTCGCCATCGCGCCCGCCGTTGCGGCAACGTCCGAAGCCGATCTGATCCGCCCGGACCACGTCGCCGCAACCGACACGCCGCAGGCCGCGGCCGCCGTGCTGGCAGCGCGCCGCTACGCCACCTTCTGGCATACCGGCGATGCGCGCTATGCCACCGAAGCGCTGTCGCCGTCCTTTGTCGACCGCACGCTGCCAGCGGGGCGCGTGCAGGGCACGCAAGGTCCGCTCGACGCATCCAAGGCGTTCCGCACGGCCGTGCCGGACATGCGCGTGGAGATCGAAGACATGGTCGTCGCAGGTGATCGCGTCTCGGTGCACCTGCGCTTTCGCGGGCACTTCACCGGCGAGTTCGGCCGCACGCACGGGCAGAACCAGCCGATCGATTTCCAGGCCTTCGACCTGTACCGCATCGCCGACGGCAAGATCGCCGAGAACTGGCACCTTGAAGACAACCAGACGCTGCTGCGGCAGATGGGCCTTCAACCGTAATCCACACGGCTTCATTAACGCCCATTAACAGCCCTGCTCCCTGCGCCCGCTATGCTTCGGCCCAGCTTGCAAACCGCTGATGCGGCTGCCCAAGCGTCAGAAGAATCGAGCCAATCAACACACAAGAACATCTTCGGGAGAAGTCCATGGGAAAGGGGTTTCAGGGCGCGTTGCGCGCCTGCGCGGGCGCGCTCGCCTGCGCAGCGGTGCTCGGCGCAACCAGCTTGGCGGGCGCTACGGCTGCCCACGCACAGCAGGCCAGCGATCGGCAACAGGAAATGAAGCAGGCCTGGGCAGCCGCCAAGGCCGCTGCGAAGGTCGGCCCCACGTCGATCGAACTGCGTGACCAGGCCACGCTCAAGATCGGCAAGGACGAGGTGTTCATTCCACAGCCGGCCGCGGGGCAGCTCATGCACGCCATGGGCAACAGCAACAGCCCCGACATGCTCGGCCTGGTCATGCCCACTAGCGACGATGATGAATGGATGGTCGTCGCCAAATATGAGGCGTCGGGTTACATCAAGGATGACGACGCCCGCGACTGGAACGTCGACGATCTGTACAAATCGCTCAAGGAAGGCACCGCTGCCGCCAACGAAGAGCGTGAGAAGCGCGGCATCCCCGCACTGGAAATCCAGGGCTGGGTCGAGCGTCCGCACTATGACGCCGCCACGCACCGCCTCATCTGGTCGATGGCTGCACGCTCCAAGGGCCAGCCGGCCGACGACCCCGGTGCGGTCAACTACAACACCTACGCATTGGGCCGCGACGGCTACATCAGCCTGAACCTGATCACCGGCCGCAACCACGTCGACGCCGACAAGCCCGCCGTGCAAAAGCTGCTCGCCGATCTCGATTTCAAAGACGGCAAGCGCTACACCGATTTCAACGCGAAGACCGATAAGGTGGCCGAGTACGGTCTGGCCGCGCTGGTCGGCGGCATCGCCGCCAAGAAGCTGGGCCTGTTTGCGGTGATCGCCGCGTTCCTGGCGAAGTTCGCCAAGGTGGCGATCCTGGCAGTGGCAGGCTTTGGAGCGGCCATGGCCAAGTTCTTCAAGCGCAAGCCGAGCGCATAAGCCGTGGCCAAGCTGCTGATCCTGCTGTTTTCAGGGTTGAAGTTCGGCAAGCTGCTGACCACCGGCGGCACGATGCTCCTGTCGGTGGCCGCCTATGCCTTCGTGTTCGGCTGGCGCTATGCGGTGGGTTTCGTGGTGTTGCTGTTCATCCACGAGATGGGCCACTTCATGGCGGCACGCCAGCGCGGGCTGGCCGTGGGAGCGCCCACCTTCATCCCCTTCGTGGGCGCGTGGATCGACCTGAAAGAGCAGCCGATGGATGTGGAAACCGAGGCCCATATCGGCCTGGCCGGGCCCGTCGCCGGCACGGTGGGCGCGATGCTCTGCTACGGGCTCGCACGCTACACCGACAGCCAGTTGCTGCTGGCCCTGGCCTACGCCGGCTGCTTCCTGAACCTGTTCAACCTGATCCCGCTCTCGCCGTTTGACGGTGGACGCATTACGGCGGTGCTGTCGCCGCGCATCTGGTTTCTGGGCGTGCCGGTGCTGGTGGCGCTGTTCGTCTGGCGGCCCAGCCCGATCCTGATTGTGATTGCGGTGCTGGCCGTGCCGCAGTTGATGAAGGCGTGGCGCTACGACCCGCATGCGCCGGAGAACCGCGCGTACTACAGCATCTCGAACGAATCGCGGCTGACCTACACCGTGTATTACATCGGCCTGGTCGTGTTCCTGGCGATGATGAGTCACGAGCTGCACGACATGCTGGGCAGCGTGCGGGCATAAAAAAACCTCCGCTGGTGCGGAGGTTTTTTCTGAATCGCCGGGGCGATTCGCCTTAGGCGAAGTTCTTGGCAACAAAGTCCCAATTGACCAGGTTCCAGAACGCCTCGACGTACTTCGGACGGGCGTTGCGGTAGTCGATGTAGTAAGCGTGTTCCCACACATCGCAGGTCAGCAGCGGCTTCGCGTCGGTCGTCAGCGGCGTGGCGGCGTTGGAGGTCGACACCAGATCCAGCGAGCCGTCGGCCTTCTTCACCAGCCAGGCCCAGCCCGAACCGAACGTGCCGATGGCCGTCTTGGTGAACTCTTCCTTGAACTTGTCGAAGCTGCCCCACTTGGCGTTGATGGCGTCAGCCAGCGCGCCGGTCGGAGCGCCACCGCCTTGCGGCTTCAGGCCGTTCCAGTAGAACGTGTGGTTCCAGACCTGTGCGGCGTTGTTGAACACACCGCCCGAGGACTTCTTGACGATGTCCTCGAGGCTCAGGTTCTCGAACTCGGTGCCCTTGATCAGGTTGTTCAGGTTCGTGACGTAGGTCTGGTGGTGCTTGCCGTAGTGGAACTCCAGCGTTTCCTTGGAGATGTGCGGCGCCAGAGCGTCTTGGGCGTACGGCAGCGGGGGGAGCGTGTGTTCCATTGTTCTTGCCTTCTGTGGGTTGTACAGGTTGGGAGCGACGATTGTAGGAGACTTGCAAAACCGGCGCAAACCGCAGGCTAAATAGTCGGAATACCCGCTAAACGCGTGCGGAATCGCAATCATTGCCGCTATAAGGTCATGCGCTGGTCACAGTTTGAGCTTCGGTTGCACCCGGGCGATTTCGATGTCGGCCGTGCCTTGCGCCAGCCTCGCCTCGATGTGCGCCCGGGCATGCAGTGCGTTCGGATCGCGGATGGCGTGGCCCTTCTCATCGAGCAGCACCGCATACCCGCGCTCCAGCGTGCGCTGCGGCGCCAGCAGTTCCAGGCCGGTATGCTGACGCGCCAGGCCTTCCTGGGCGCGAGACAGCGTGTCCCGCATGGCGCGTGCCAGCCTCGCTTCGGCTTGCTGGAGGCGCGTGCGCTCTTGCATGGCATCCGGGCGCGCCGCGTTCAGGCGCATCGTCAGCAGACGCTGGAGATGTTCCGCGCGCTGCACGCGGCCGGTGAGGGCAAAGCGCAGACGGCCCTCCAGATGGGCGAGTTGCGTGCGGCGTTCGCGCATCTGCGCCTGCGGGCTGCGCAGGCGGCGCGCGAGCCAATCGACGGTCTGCGCGCGGCGATCGAGCTGCCGGCGGAACTGGGCAGACAGCGCATCCCAGTCACGCCCCACGTCGCGCAGCATGCGTGCACGGTCCGGGCTGACCAGTTCGGCCGCTGCCGTGGGCGTGGGCGCGCGCACGTCGGCCACAAAGTCGACGATGGTCACATCCGTCTCGTGCCCGACGCCTGCCACGATGGGAATGCCGGATGCGGCCACCGCACGCGCCACCGGCTCTTCGTTGAAGGCCCAGAGGTCTTCAATGCTGCCGCCGCCCCGGCACAGGATGACCACGTCGACCTCTGCCCGGGCATTGACCCGTTCCAGCATGGCGGCGATGCGCTCCGAGGCACCAGCGCCCTGAACCGGCACGGGGTAGACCACTACCGGCACATGCGGGGCGCGCCGACGCAGCGTGGTCAACACGTCGCGCAGGGCCGCCGCCTGCAGCGACGTCACCACGCCAATCGCGCGCGGATGCCGCGGCAGGGGCCGCTTGCGGTCGGCGTCAAACAGGCCTTGCGCCTCCAGCGCGGCCTTCAGCCGCAGGAAGGCCTCATAGAGATTCCCAAGGCCGGCCCGGCGAATCGCTTCAACGCTCAGTTGCAGTTCGCCGCGTGCTTCATACAGGGTGACCAGTGCACGCACTTCGACCGCCTCGCCTTCGCGCGGCGTGAAATCGGCGTACTGGTTGCGGCCTTTGAACATCACGCAGCGGATCTGCGCGCCCGCGTCCTTGAGCGAGAAATACCAATGGCCGCTGCCCGCGCGCGTGAAGTTGGAAATCTCCCCGCGCACCCAGCCCAGCGGAAAGTTGCGTTCGAGCAGCCCGGCAATGCGGCGGTTCACCTCACTGACGGTCAGTACATCCTGCGAGCCCCGAGTCGGTGCAGACGCGGCGGCTGGGGCAGCCCCTACTTCAGGAGCAGATGCGGGCGTGGGCGCGGTCGCATCCATCCAGAAAGGTCGGCGGGAAGACGGTGGCGGAGTCATAAGTGGTGCAAGGAGCGCAAATCGATGAGGCCTGAAGGCGACATCTACCTTGAATAGGGGAGGCAACTCAAGCGAAGTGGGTCACCTGTCCACAGCATAACGCGCTTGTCAAGCTTGACAGCGGTCAGGTGACGCGCTCTGTGCATTTTGGCGCAACCCATTGATTTTTTTAGAAAAACCGCCCATGTCAAAATTTCAGCAGCGCAAGTAATTTCGTTCTGCGTCAAGCATTTAGCACGAGCGCCCCAAGGATGTTCACAAAGTTATCCACAGCATCGCTGGAAAACCGTGGTGTGACGCCTCGGCAGTGGATAAATCCGCCGTGGATTCTCACATGCGCGAGGCTCGTCTCCATGGTTTTTCGGGGGAAACAACGCTGCTCAATTTTTGAGCGCAGCATCGAGCACCCTTTTGAATCAGTCACTTAAGGTGTTTGTCCGGGCAATGTCCACAACCCATCCACAAGACTGTCCCGCGCGGGTGTGGATTTCCTCCTTCTCTGTCGCGGCGCGGGCCCGTTTTTCTCTGGATCAACGCCCAGACCACGTTTGCCTCATTTTTAGGCACCCCATCGCACTTCCTTTCATATCAAGCACTTAGCGTGCTTGTTGTGGCAATGTCCACAACCCATCCACAACACTGTCCCGCTGCAGTGTGGATTACCCGCTCTTCAGCACGGTCCGCCGGCTGTTTCGCCTGGATTGACACTCAAAAAGCCGGTTGCACATTTTTTGAGCAGGGCACCGAAGTGCCTTTCGCATCAAGTACTTAGCTTGCTTGTCCGGGCAATGTCCACAACCCGTCCACAAGACTGTCCCGCCTGGCTGTGGATTGCGCGGCCCGCATCTTCCATGACAGCCCGTTGACCATCGCCTGCGCATGTCACGATGCTGCGCCATCGTGTTGCCGAGGCAGGTCCGACGCGCTAGAGTGCTGCCTGTTTTTGCCGCAACGGACAGCGTTCGGGGACGCGGACGGCACGAGCACACCATCAGAATCACACTCCTTTCACAACGACAAAACGGGTTGTCCAGTGTTTTCCATCATTCAAGCCGCCGGCTGGCCGATCTGGCCGCTGTTGATCGCCTCGGTGCTCGCACTCGCGCTCATCATCGAACGCTTCGTCGCCCTGCAACGCAAGAAGATCATTCCGCCCAAGGTCTATGACGAGGCGCTCGCCGTCGCGCATCAGCGCCGCGCCACACCGGAAGTGGTGAACACGCTGGAGCAGGGATCGCCGCTGGGCCGCCTGCTGGCGGCTGCGCTGCGTCACGTGGTGCTGCATCCGAACACCTCGCGCGATGCCGCCAAGGAAGTGGTGGAAGAAGCCGGCCAGAACGTTGCCCACCGGCTCGAACGCTATCTCAACGCACTCGGCACGATTGCCTCGGTGGCGCCGCTGATGGGCCTGTTCGGCACGGTCGTCGGCATGATCGAGATCTTCGGCAGCCAGACCGCCGCCGGCACGAACCCGCAAGCGCTGGCGCACGGCATCTCGGTCGCGCTGTACAACACGGCGCTGGGCCTGGTGGTGGCCATCCCGACGCTGATCTTCTGGCGCTACTTCCGTGGCGTGGTTGATAACTACGTGGTCGAGCTGGAGCATCTCTCCACCACGTTCCTCGACGCGATCCTGCCGCCGCGGCGCGGTTGATCCGGGCCACGCCTTACTGGAAACAGCCATGCGCTTCCGCCCGCGCCGTGCCCGCGAAGAGCCGGAGATCAACCTGATCCCGCTGATCGACGTGCTGCTCGTGATCCTCATCTTTCTGATGATCACGACCACGTATTCCCGCTATACCGAACTGAAGGTCAACCTGCCCACTGCCGAGGCTGAAAAAGCCACCGAGCGCCCGGGCCAGATCGTCGTGTCCGTCACCGCCAACGGCGTCTACTCTGTCGACAAGCAAGTGCTCGACACCCGAGATGTCACCAGCCTGGCCGATGCAATGCGCAATGCCGCAGGCAAGGCCGGCGGCCCCGAGCCCATCGTCATCGTCAACGCCGATGCGCAAGCCGCGCACCAGGCGGTGGTCAATGTCATGGAAGCCGCGCGGGTGGCCGGTCTGTCGCACCTGACCTTCGCCACGCAAACCGGCAACGCCCGCTAAGAGACCGCTTCTCAACCACCATCACGCATGCCCGTCGCCCAGCACCGTCTCGCCAGCTTCGTCACCCGCCAATGGCAGCAACGCGGCTGGTTTGCGTGGGTGATGTGGCCGCTGTCGTGGCTGTTTGGTGGGATCAGCGCGCTGCGCCGGCTGCTGTTCCGCCTTGGCGTGCTGCGCTCGGTGCGGCTGCCGATGCCGGTGGTGGTGATCGGCAATGTCACCGTGGGCGGCGCCGGCAAGACGCCCGCCGTGATCGCGCTGGCCTCGGCTCTGGCTGAAGCCGGCCTGCGCCCGGGCATCGTCTCGCGCGGCTACGGCGCACAGCTGAAGCATCCGCGCCCCGTGCGCGAACATTCCCGCGCAGAAGACGTGGGCGATGAACCGCTGCTGATCGCACGTGCCACCGATCTGCCGGTGTGGGTCTTCCCCGACCGCGTGCTGTGCGCGCAGACGCTGCTGGCGTCGCACCCGGGCTGCAACGTGATCGTCTGCGACGACGGCCTGCAGCACTACCGCCTGCGCCGCGATATCGAAATCCTCGTGTTCGACACACGCATGGGCGGCAACGGCTTCCTGCTGCCGGCCGGCCCGTTGCGCGAGCCGATGTCGCGCCGCCGTGACGCCACGCTCATCAACGACCCGAACTACCGTGCCACACCCGACCGCCCGGACGTGTTCGGCATGCACCTCGAGCTGCAGGACGCCTACAACCTGGCCGACCCCGGGCTGCGCCGCCCGCTGGCTCAGTTCGCACGCATCGAAGGCGGTCAATTGCTGGCTGCAGCCGGCATCGGCAACCCCGAGCGCTTCTTCGCCTCGCTGCGCGCCGCCGGCCTCAAGCCGAGCACGCTGCCGCTGCCCGATCACTACGATTTCGCTGACAACCCGTTCACCGACAGCCACGCCGAGGTCATCCTGATCACGGAAAAGGATGCCGTAAAATGCGGCCATCTCGACGACCCGCGCATCTGGGTGGTGCCGACCACACCGGTGGTCGACCCGGCGCTGGTCGAACAGGTCTGCCAGCGCGTGCGCGCCCTGGCCGATCGCGCAACGCTCAAGGCAAGCGCACAATAACGCCACCCTTCCGCTGTACCGGCGCGCCGCCCTCCGCCTTGAGCGGCCGCCACGGAGCCTCTACCGCCATGGACAATCGCCTGCTGGAAATCCTCGTCTGCCCGTTGTGCAAGGGCACGCTGCAACACGACCGCGCCAACAATGAACTGATCTGCCACGTCGACAAGCTGGCCTACCCGATCCGCGACGGCATCCCCGTCATGCTGGCCGATGAAGCACGCCAGACCGTGGAAGGCACGCCGGTCGATCCGGCCTGATACGAAGGTCGCCGCCATGTCGCACGCGCCGTTCATCGCTGTCATTCCCGCGCGGCTGGCGTCCACGCGGCTGCCCAACAAACCGCTGGCCGACATCGACGGCAAGCCGATGGTGGTGCGCGTGGCTGAACGCGCGCATCAGTCATCCGCCGCGCGCGTGGTGGTCGCCACCGATGCAGCGTCGGTCGCCGATGCCTGCATGCAGCATCACGTGGAAGCCGTGCTCACGCGTGCCGACCACGCATCCGGCACCGACCGTCTGGCCGAAGTGGCCACCGTGCTGGGCCTGCCCGATGACGCCATCGTCGTCAACGTGCAAGGCGACGAGCCGCTGATCGCACCGACGCTGATCGACAACGTGGCCGCGCACCTGCGCGATCATCCCGACTGCGCCATCGCCACCGCGGCGCACCCGATCCACGACCCGGCCGACGTGTTCAACCCGAATGTCGTCAAGGTCGTGCTCGACGCTGCCGAACGCGCACTGCTGTTCTCGCGCGCCCCGCTTCCCTGGGCGCGCGACACCTGGACGCCCGCCGTCATGGCGCGATCCGTTGTGGAGCGCCCGTTGCCGGCCATGCCCGTGCTGCGCCATATCGGCATCTACGCGTACCGCGCCGGATTCCTGCGCCGCTTCCCGCAATTGGCGGCCGCCCCCATTGAGCAGACCGAACAATTGGAGCAGCTACGCGCGATGTGGCACGGTGAGCGTATTGCCGTGCTGACCACCGATGACGCACCCGCCGCCGGTGTCGACACCCCCGAAGACCTCGCACGGGTGCGCGCTGCCTGGGGCGAGCTTCTTGCCCAGGACGGCCCCTGAGCCCGCATTTCTCTGAAGTTTGCGCGCGGGGCTGCCAAAACCCCGGCCCCGGCATGGCATAATCGCGAGGACGACAAGCCGCACGACGGCGCCCACGCAGGCGCCCCAGCGGCGACAGGGAGACAAATCGAGCCATGGGTGCCGCCGTCCGGCGGACGCCTGATTCCCCAGAGTCCGGTAAGGCTGGCGTCAACTTCGCCCGCTAGGCTGCCTGTTCGCGTCGATTGCGTCGCCATGGCTTGATCACCAGGCGTATTGGGAATCCGCCCTCTTGGACCGATTCCCAACGCGCTTCACAGAGCCTGACAGCGCGACAGGATTCGAAAACTTGAGGAACTCGTCACCATGCGGTTGATTCTGTTGGGCGCACCTGGCGCCGGCAAAGGTACGCAAGCCAAATTCATCTGCGAAAAATTCGGCATTCCGCAGATTTCCACCGGCGACATGCTGCGCGCGGCAGTCAAGGCCGGTACCCCGCTGGGTATCGAAGCAAAGAAGGTGATGGATGCCGGCGGCCTGGTATCGGATGACATCATCATCGGCCTCGTGAAAGACCGCCTGCAGCAGCCCGATTGCAAGAACGGCTACCTGTTCGACGGCTTCCCGCGCACCATTCCGCAAGCCGAAGCCATGAAGGACGCGGCCGTGGCAATCGACTACGTGCTGGAGATCGACGTGCCGTTCGACGCCATCATCGAGCGCATGAGCGGCCGTCGCGTGCACGTGGCGTCGGGCCGCACATACCACGTCAAGTACAACCCGCCCAAGACCGAAGGCGTGGACGACGAAACCGGCGAACCGCTGATCCAGCGCGACGACGACAAGGAAGACACCGTGCGCAAGCGCCTGGACGTGTACGAAAACCAGACGCGTCCGCTGGTGGACTATTACTCGCAGTGGGCCGCCAACGGCAACAGCGCCGCCAAGGTCGCGCCGCCGAAGTACCGCAAGATCAGCGGCGTGGGCACCGTCGACGAAATCACGGCCCGCGTGTTCGGTGCGCTGCAGGACTGAGCACCCAGCAATACCCGCCAGGAAAAAAGGCGCCTCGATCATGAGGCGCTTTTTTTTTTGCTCG